>NZ_JACBXX010000122.1 GCF_013415245.1 Streptococcus danieliae
CCCACCACAGGGAATGCATCCCATATGAATTGAAAGGAAGCCATTTTTAGGCTATATTGTACTCACTATTTATAGATTGTAAAATTCTACCCACTACAGTTGACAAAGAGCCTTAAAATAAGATTTTTTCCCGCGTTTTCTCGTATGATTTGACAAAACGATCGGTTACACCTGGCTCCACTGTTTCCAAGGCTTCTGAAATCCGTTGGAAGGAAGCTTGGTAGTCAAACTCTTCTTCAAAAATTTGCAAAGAGGCTTGGAAAGCCGCTTGAACATTCTCGTCGAAAGAACGGTAACGATTTGAATACTGCAAGAGTTGCTCGGTCAAGGTTGCATTGCCCACAATTGTATAGGTTTCAGCTTCCAATTCCACCATATCTTGGTTCAAAATTTCCAATAAGCGATTAACAGATTCGACATCTACGCGCTCATTGTCTAGTTCATTAAGCAAATCTTCAGCGTTATGACTGGCTGTAAAGAACAAGCTGAGGAAGGATTGAGGAATCCCTGGTAGCTTGCGTTTTTCCATGTAACGCTTGATGGTATGCAATTTATTCACAGCAATGCTGACTTTCTGACGAGCAGTGCTGTCATCTTTTTCAATTTGCGCCAAGCTATCGCCCAACTCTATTTGCACATCTTCAATTTTTTCCAAACGTTCCCGGCTATCTTCCAGCTCTTCCAAGACTTGTGAAAATGGAATTTCATCCGCATGCTGGCTCTCATCAACCCGACTCATGACGAGTTTTTCCATAGCAATCAATTCACTTTGCAACTCTTGGATTTGACGAATGCCAGATTCCTTCACAATGTAGTGCTGAGACAAACGTTCTGCCTCATCCATGAGATTTTGGTTGTTGGATTGCGTGTGACGAAGGTAGTTTGGTAGACTTTGGATCAACTTATCAACTTCCTTCTTAGCATCCATTTCCTTGGTGAAAATAGCATAGAGACCATCAATGTCTTCCTGGATCATCTCATTTTCAAACTGAGTATTATCCAATTCCAAGGCTTTGAGGTTGGCTCCATTTTTTTGCAAACGCGAGTGCAACTGCTGGAAACGGGCTTCGATATCGGTCTCTTGGAAATGATAATCTTCTTCCAAAAGCTTCCGATAACCGGTTTCCAAATCTTCCAATTGGTCTGGTAGATTGTTTTCCAACTGTTCAACCAGAGCCGGAACACCTTCAACGATGTGCGAAAGTGCGATGATATAGTTTTCCGTTTTATCCAAAACTTCTGCAGCTTCAACAGGGTCACCCGATGAATTTAATTTCACAAAGCGACTAAATTCTGACTCGATGTGTTCCATCTGGGTCCGAATTTCTGGAAGCGCTTGGCCATATTGCTCCTCGTTTTTATCAATGGTCTCTTGTAATTTTTCAAACAGATCCAAAGCATGGAGCACTCGGCCACTATTTTCTGCCTCCTGCTGTTCCAATTCGAGAACGGCTTGCCGAATCGCTTGCACATCTTCGGAGACTAAATTCAATTGGCTTTCAATACTACCAATGGTCTGATTGGTTTTCAAAAAACGGAAAGAGTTGTTATAAGCCTCTGCTTCAAATAAGTCAGTTTCAATGGCCGCAAAAGAATTGAGGGAAATATCCATCCACTTCTGGTTCCATTCCCGGAAATTAACCTGACTCTGACCAATCAAGTGCATGTTTTTCACACGCTCCATATCCTCGTTGACTGGTAAATTAAAGAGTTCTGTTTTTCTTTCTTCTAATTTGGCCAGGAGGGTATCATTCCTCTTCCGCAGCAAAATGGCCACAATATAGGCCACGATTAATAATACAACGATTACAATGACCAGTATAATCAACCCACTAGACATCCCATACTCCTTAAATTTAATACTTGTAAACAAACAAAACTGATTATACCATAGATTGACTCGAAAATCCTAGAAATCCACTAATTTCTTTATACATCCAAAGTTGAATAAACCGCATTGGCTTCAATAAACTCTCGGCGTGGCTCAACCCGGTCTCCCATCAGCATATCAAAGACCCGATCAGCCTCGGCGGCATCATCAACAGAGACCCGTGCCATCAACCGATGCTCAGGATTCATGGTTGTTTCCCACAATTGGTGGTCATCCATTTCCCCTAATCCTTTATAACGTTGAACAGTCGGTTTTGAACGACCAGTCCCATATCGCTCCAAGGCTGCCTGCAGCTCCTGCTCCTGATTGGGACCAGGTTGGATATATTCCTTAATTTCACTGCCAACCTTCACCCCATAGATAGGTGGCTGCGCGATGTACACGTAGCCAGCTTCCAAAACGGGACGCATATAACGGTAAATCAAGGTCAACAATAAGGTTCGGATATGAGCCCCGTCCACGTCCGCATCTGTCATGATCACCAGCTTGTGGTACCTAGCCTTAGCCACTTCAAAATCATCCGCAAAGCCTGTTCCCATGGCTGTAAAGAGGGAACGGATTTCCTCATTGGCCAAAATTTTATCCATGCTCGCTTTTTCAACATTGAGGATTTTCCCCCGAATCGGCAAAATCGCTTGGAATTCCCGATTACGGCCAGACTTGGCAGAACCACCCGCAGAGTCTCCCTCAACAATAAACAGCTCTGTTTGTTCGGGATCATTGGAAGAACAATCGGCCAATTTTCCAGGCAGGTTGGAAATCTCCAAACCAGATTTTTTACGCGTTACCTCACGAGCCCGTTTGGCAGCAATCCGTGCCTTAGACGCCAGGATTCCCTTTTCAACAATCCGCTTGGCAATTTGGGGATTCTCAAGCAGGAAGGTTGTAAACGCCTCTGCAAACAGCCGATTGGTGATTTTCACAACCTCACTATTCCCCAATTTGGTTTTGGTTTGCCCCTCAAATTGCGGATTTGGATGTTTAACGGAAATAACAGCCGTCAAGCCTTCCCGAACATCATCACCCGTCAGATTTTCATCTTTTTCCTTGAGAATCTTATTCTTCTTGGCATAGTCATTGATAACTCGGGTCAAAGCCGTCCGGAAGCCCTGTTCATGGGTTCCCCCCTCATGCGTATGGATATTGTTGGCAAAACTCATCAAGGTGCTGTGGAAACCACCCGTGTACTGCATAGCCACTTCAACGGTAATCCCATCCAGCTCACCTTCTGTATAGATGGGCTCTTCAAACAATAAATCCTTATTCTCGTTAATATAGGCTACATAACTCGCAATCCCACCCTCATAGAGATAGTCCTTGCGCTGCTCTTGCCCCTCCCGCTTATCCTCAAGCGAGATCGCCAAGCCCCGATTCAAGAAGGCCAACTCTTGGATTCGCTTATTGAGTTTGTCAAAATCATAAACAGTGGTTTCAGTAAAAATTTCTGGATCAGGCGTAAAATGAACCGTTGTCCCAGTTCGATCGGTCTGGTCAATGACCTTCAAATCCGCTACAACAACTCCACGTTTGTATTCCTGGTAGTAAACTTGACCATTCTTGTAGACCTTCACATCCAATTGGGTCGACAAGGCATTAACAACGGAAGATCCCACCCCGTGGAGACCCCCAGAAACCTTGTAACCGCCGCCACCAAACTTTCCACCCGCATGCAAAACGGTAAAAACCGTCTCCACCGCAGGACGGCCGGTTTTTTCCTGAATATCAACTGGAATCCCCCGACCATCGTCAATAACAGTAATGGAATCATCGGGTTCAATAATGACTTGTACATGCTTGGCAAAACCGGCTAGGGCCTCATCGATGGAATTGTCGACAATTTCCCAAACCAGGTGATGTAGACCCTCCTTGGAAGTCGAACCAATATACATACCAGGCCGCATTCGAACGGCTTCCAACCCCTCTAGGACCTGGATCTGACTAGCATCATACTCCTGGGCATTCTGTTTTTTATCTTTGGCGTCAACCATCTGACTCCTCCACTCTTTTTATAAACTCCGCCAACTGGGAGGCACTATCAAACAAATAGGTTGCCATCCCTGCATTCTGTCCCGCAATCATATCCATCGGCCGATCTCCAATAACCAGAGTCTTGTCTAAACCATACTTGTCTTTCAAATAAAGAAAGGCCTCTGGACTCGGTTTTCGTGCAAAGCCTTGATTCGATGTCACAACTTCTGTGAAATAGGACAAAATACCTGTTGCTTGTAAAATTTCTATAACTTGTTGATCTCGATGTGAGACTAAAAAATGCTGAGCTCCAGCTGCCTGAAGCGTCTCCAACAGCTGAGGGATCCCTGGAAATAGAACCGGTCGCGCCAGTTCTTTGGCTTCTTCCAAGCGATATTTACGACGAAAATCGGGAATCCCCGCAGCATACCGAAGAATAGCAACATCTGTTGCCTCCTTGAGACTGGTATAGATATCAGCCAACTCGGCTGTCCTTCCTTCTTGCTCTAAAGTTCGTAAAAAAGCTTGGCTGGAGGAGACATAATTGTCCAACAAGGTCCCTCCCAAATCCCAAATAAAACTCTGAAATTTCATTGCTTCATTATACCATATTTTAGAGGAGTCAGCCAGCCTAAAAAAGCCCCAGAAGGGCTTTCCTAGGGCTAATGGTTGCTTCAATTTTCTTCAAAAAGATCGCTATAGAGCATCGCCTGACGAAGCCCTTGACTATCACCACCTAGAGCGTCTACCAAGGCATAGGCGAAGGCCAGGGCAGAAGCTGGACCCCGACTGGTAATCACGCGTCCATCTTGGACAACCGTCTCCTTTTTATACTGACCTGCTTGGATTTGCTGGTCAAAGCCATCATAGCTGGTATAGGTTCGGTTATCCAATAATCCGGCTTTTTCCAGAGCAATCGGAGCGGCACAAATCGCCGCCACCAAATTTCCATTTGCCTCTGTTTGGCTCACCCAGGCCATGAGCTGCTCATGATCCCTGAGGTTTTTCGCCCCTGGCATTCCGCCAGGAAGCACAACCAAGTCAAACAGGGGCAGGTCGGGACTCCAGACCTGGTCCATCTTCACGGTGATGCCGTGAGAACCCGTCATTTGCGCTTCCAAACCAACCATTTGGCAATCAAAGTCGGCCCGGCGTAAGACATCAACAACGGTTAGGGCTTCAATTTCCTCAAACCCATCTGCAAATAGCACAGCAATTTTTTTCATTCTAGCCTCCTTATAAGGTTTGTCGCAAGACAACCTTTCTTCTTTTTGGCCGTACACGGCCTTCTTCTTCATCGCGCAAATGATTCTGATAGGCGATCGAAAGGATCAAACCAATCCCAATCAAATTGGAAATAATCGAGGACCCTCCCTGGGAAATAAAGGGAAGGGGAATTCCAGTCAGCGGCAAGATTCCCGTCACTGCTCCGATGTTTTCAAAAATATGAAACAGGAGCATGAAAATATAGCCTGCCGCAACATAGGTGTAAAAGGGACTCTGCGAGCGAATGGTAATGGCTACCATCCGCGTAATCAAAAGGAAATAAATCAACAGCAAGACCACGCCGCCAACCAGACCAAAATCCTCCGCAATGACCGTAAAAATCATATCACTCTCCCGCACCGGAATTTGTAGATTGGAGACATTGTAGCCCTGGCCAGTTAGACCCCCACTTCCGATTGCAATCTGCCCTTGAGCTTGCTGGAAGGTCATGGTTTGCGCAAAATCAAAGGGATTGAGCCAGGCTAAAATTCGGTTAATCTGGTAGGTCGGCATCCCCAACTGGCGAAATAGAGATCGCCCATAGTCCTGTGACAATAGGGCCACAAAGCCCCCCATCAAAGTCAGAAACAGGGCTGATACCGGCAAAATAATTTTCCAGGAAACATTGGCAATTAGGACCATACCTGCGAAAATCGCTAGATAGACCATGGCGGTCCCTAAGTCATGTTGTAGCCCCAATAGCACAAACACAGGCAGGGTTGCCAAGCTGAGGGTCCCGATAATTTTCAAATCAAACCAAAGCGTCCGCTCCTCCCCTAACTGGCGCTTGTGTAACCAGTCCGTGATCTGGGCCAACATCAGAATATAGGGGATTTTCATAAATTCCGACGGTTGAAAGAGGGTCATACCATTAATCGAAACCCAGTTTTTAGCCCCAGTCGAAGCTACTAGGTTGGGATTAAAATAAATCAGAGGCAGAACCATCAAACCCAGACCCAGAACATACAAAAAAGGAGTCATCTTCCAAAGAAAGGAGCGGGAGAAAAACATGGTCACAAAGCCAATGGCCAGACCCAGTAAAATCCAGGCCCCTTGCTGGAGGAGCATGGACCAGGCAACCTGGGGATAATCATGGCTAAGGGCTACATAAAGAGCTGCCAGGCCAATGGCCAGCAAGGAAAAAACACACAGTAAGATGCTGTAATCAATACGCGCATCAATCTTTAGGGGTTCTCTAAACATGGACCTCAACTTTCTTCATAACGTTCAAAAAAATCTGTAATTTCTTGGGAAATTAATGCTTGTGGCCGAATAAGAAAATCAGCCCCCTTGGCCAACTCCTCCTGTAAAACAGTCCCATAACTCTTTCTTACCAAGCGTCCATCCAAAATCAAAACAGCGGAAATCTGGTCTTCCCGTCGTCTGAGACGACCCGTTATCTGCTGGAGCCGCTGCCCTGCTAGAGGCAATACAAAGTCCGCAAAAGGATTGAAGCCCAAAGCTTCAAGAGACTGCGACACCTTATCGACGAGAATATTTTTAGGATTGGCAAAGGGCAGACGGACAATCAGCTGAATCACCTGATCCAGGTCTTTTAAATCCACTCCCTCCCAGAAGGAACCCAGAGCTAGTAATACCTGCTGGTCTCCTCTTTCAAAACGCTTGCGCAGAACTTGTTGATCCTGACCTTCGACCTGGGCCAAATACGGAATAGACAAGGTTCCCGCAACGCGGTTTAAGAGATCCCGCGAACTAAAAACAACCATAATCGGGTGGCCCAGAGCAGAGAGATTTTCAATCCAAGCTCCTACAAAATTAGCATAGGCGGAAAAATTCATCAGACTCACATCGGGAAAATCTGTACTGGTCACCACCAATTGCCGTCCAAGTTTAGGGCCTGCAAAGGAAGCAACATCAGCTCCCTCAACCCCGGCTAATTGGAGCAGGGTTTGGGCCAAGGCTGGATCCAAACTCGCAGAGATTAAATAACTATGTTGACAGGCTTCAAGGCCTTGTCCTAACTGAAAATAGTCTTCGCTAACTGCCACCAACTCTTCCTGATTTTTAGGGCCGTGGATATAAAAAGTGCCCTGCTCTTCCAAGAAAAAGCGAAACAAATCAGGCATCTGAGCCAGACCTAGACGATGAAGCAGACTTTGAATTTTTTTCAGGGCTGCCTTGTCCAGTTCCAGGTAGTTTTGACCAGCCTGTTGCACTTTCCAAATTTCCAATTCAACTTGCAATTCCCGTAAAAGGCGCAAACGCTTGGGAACCTTTTCAGCCGCCAAAACTTCTTGCAATTTCTGCTCCAGATCCGAATAGGACAGCTTTACTTGATTAGCTTCTTCCAAGCCCCGGAACAGGGATTGGGCCTCATCTAAAACTAGATAAGCATCCACAAACAAGGCTGGATAAGATCTTAGAAGCGTTGGCAAATAGGCATGGTTGGTAACCAAAATCGGCACCTCAGCCAGCTGCCTTTCCAGACGCCGCCAAAAATCGAGGGTCGGAAAGAGACTGGCAGCCTCCACTTGGCCCGAATGGCGAAGATCCTTCAAGATATGCTCTAACCGATAGGCCTGACCAATCTCATCCAAATCCCCTGTCTCTGTTTCAGCCAACCAAACCAACAGCTGCATCAGAAAACGACCAATCGACCGCTTGCGCCAATCCGCTTTTTGCAGGTAGGTCCACAGGGCATCCAGACTCAAGAAATTCCGAGGACTTTTGACCGCTCGCATCTGGAGACCAAACCTCTGAGCCAGGACCGTCCCCTCTTGCTCTAGAAGTTGCTGCATTAGGAGTTTGGTTGGTACAGAGACCACTAGACGCCCTCCCTGATCCAGCTCCTCAATCAAAGTCAGGAGGTAGGCCCAGGTTTTCCCACTGCCCACCTCGGCTTGAAGGACAGAAACTCCTCTTTGTCCCTTGGTTTGCTGGATGTGTTGAGCCAGGTCTGCCTGAGCCGGACGGGGCTCCAATCCAAGCTTCTGAAACTGTTGTTGCCAAGATCCCGGGCTAATTACCTGATTAACAGAGGTCTGGGGCTTGCGTAGATAAAGTCCGTGTTCCACCAAGAAACCGGAGTCCCCTTGATCAGCCATCTGGCTTAAACAGTCTTGAAAAATCAAGCCTGTTTCATAAAGTAAGGCGTCTGATTTTTTCCAAAACTGCTCCACTAGCCCCTTGGGCAGTTCTTGAATCCGCTCTATCAAAATCTGGAGCAAGGCTGCGGTGGCCTGGGCGTCTGCCAAGGCCGTATGGGCATTCTCTAAAGGAATTCCCAATTCCTGGCACAAGGATCCCAAGGAATAATTTTGAAAACGAGGGAAACAAACTTGTGCCAATTCCACCGTATCCACTCGTGGCGTCCGTAATTCATAACCTTCCCAGAAGAGGGCCTCGGCCAAGAGATTAGCGTCAAAAGCCACATTATGAGCCACAAAAACAGCATCTTCTAGTAAGTCATAAATGACTCCTGCCACCTGGCTAAACAGTGGTGCCTGGGCTAATTGTTGGTCTGTAATACCTGTTAAATCAATAATGTGCTGATCCAAAGCCTCCTGGGGATTCACATCCGTCTGGTAACTTTGTACGATTTCACCATTTTCCAAGAGGACAATCCCCACCTGGATAATCTTGGCTTGATTCCCCGGATTGGTGGCTTCAATGTCCACAATGGCGTACTTCTGATTCATCCTTTTCATACTGTCTAAATTATATCATAGGACGGTTTCTAGTTTAATACTCTTTCTATTTTGAATCCACACGTCGTTAGCTTCGACTTGCCTAACTTGAGTTATGCCTACATCTTGCTGCCTAGTGTGGATCCAAGCTAATTTGAGTATGCAATTTTAAAATGAACGCAGTTTAGATTGGAAAAAAAGAAGTCTTATCGCGACCTTTTACCCCGATAAGACTTCCACTGTGATTATCTATTGAATCCGCCACTTGAGGTAGGCATCCATAAAGCCATTCAAGTCTCCGTCCATAACCTTGTCCACTTGGGCGACTTCATAACCAGTCCGGTGGTCTTTGACCATGGTATAAGGAGTAAAGACATAGGAGCGGATTTGGCTACCCCAGGTAATTTCCTTTTTGTCTCCCTTGAGCGCATCCACTTCGGCTGCCTTTTTCTCTTGCTCCAACTGATAGAGTTTTGCCTGCAAGAGTTTCATGGCCCGATCCCGGTTGCCATACTGGGTCCGATCGACCGTCGACTGGGTCACAATCCCCGTTGGGATATGGGTTAACCGAACCCCGGTCGATACCTTATTGACGTTTTGTCCACCGGCTCCTCCAGAACGGAAGGTGTCCATTTTAATTTCATCATCCCGAATTTCAATCTCAATGGTATCATCCAACTCCGGCATCACCTCAACTGAAGTAAAGGAGGTATGGCGGCGCTTGGCAGAATCAAAAGGCGAGATCCGAACCAGGCGGTGAACTCCCATTTCAGATTTAAGCAGACCATAGGCATTGGGACCTTCAAAGGATAAGGTCACACTCTTGATGCCCGCCTCATCCCCAGCTTGGTAATCTAGAGTCTCAACCTTAAAGCCATTGGCATTGCCGAAGCGGGTGTACATACGCAAGAGCATATCGCCCCAATCCTGGGCCTCTGTTCCTCCCGAACCGGGATGGATTTCAAGAATCGCATTGTTGTGATCATAAGGCTCTGACAAGAGTAAGGTCATCTCATACTGAGTCATCCCTTGCTCCAACTCCGCCAACTTCTCAAACAACTCATCCGCCAAACTCTCATCTTCCGCTAACCATTCAAATAAGAGCTCAGACTCGTCCGCCAGCTCTTCCATATGATGGAAGTTTTCATAGGTTTGCTTCTTCTCATTCAATTCCTGGGATACCTTCTGGGCTGCCTGATTGTCATTCCAAAAATCAGGATGGGTCATCTGGTGCTCCAGTTGCGCAATCTCTTCTTCCAAAGCCTCTAAGTCAAAGAGACCCCCTAAATGATGTTATTTTTTCACGGTTGGCAGCCAAACGCTGCCGGATTTCTGCGTTGTCCATAGTTCCTCCTTTAGTTTCTTTCATTCTAGCATATTTTCTGCACTTATAGGAGCCTTTAAGTCAAAGGCCTGATAGGCCTGATCCAACTCTTGCAGCAAGGCTAACTTATCAGCTTCCGGCAAAAAGGCTGCTTGGGCACTATCCCGGGTGATCTGGTAAACATCTCCAACCGTTAGGGAATCAACCTGATCATTCAAAATCCCAAATTCCTGGGTCAAACTACTAGAAGAAACAGTTCGATTATCAGTATTAATACTCACTGGTAGACCTGTCTCGCGGAAAATCGCAAAGGGATAGGTTGCCCAGGACACGGAAGCCCCTGTTTGCAAATTGGAAATAGGACACATTTCCAGTAAGATGCCCGCCGACTTCAAGTCCGCTGCCTGGGACAGATCCTTCATTAAGGCAATTCCATGACCAATTCGTTGCGCTCCGTAATCCACGGCCCAAAGAACATTGTCCAGATTCCCTGTCTCCCCAGCATGGGCTGTAAAGGGAATCCCTGCAGCCCGTGCTTCGAAAAAGAGATCTTTGAACAAGGGCATGGGGTATTTACTCTCATCGCCAGCCACATCCAAGGCGACCACTCCCCGACCCAGGTACTTCTCTGCCAAGAGCAGCACTTGACGATTAACCGCTTCTGATCGTCCCCGCATCATACACAGAATCAAGCCCAAACGGATTGGGTAAACGGCTTGAGCCAACTCCAGCCCCTCAATCGTAGCCTGCAGGACCTGCTCCATCGTAAAGGTCGGTGTCTGAATAAAATCTGGGGAAAAACGGATTTCCAAATACCGAACCCCTTCTGCTACAGCCTGCTTGGCCAGACTCAGCACCGCAATCATCAGAGCTTTTTCAGATGCCAAAACTTGGGTTGTGACCGGGAAACACCGCAAATACTCCGTTAAGTTTAAACAATTCTCTGGAGCCACCGCTTCTTTTAGCAAATCTTCCTGGCTTTTACGAAGACCGGCCAAGTGATAAAGCTGGCTAAGGGCATGGAGATCCACCGATCCATCTAAATGGCAGTGCAATTCCACTTTGGGCAATTGGTAGAGGGGGCTTGTCATGATTACTCTCCTTCATAAATTTTTCCTATGATACTCTATTCTTCGGAATTCGTCAACCATTTTATAAATTTATCCCTCCGAAAGCGCAAAAAGAGGAGGAATCAGGTCCGAAAGACCTCAATCCTCCTCTTTACATTCGTCTTTCCCGAACAGGTTCGAGTTTAAATAGCGTTTTTATCCAGTCCCATCCGGCGTTGGATCCACTTAACGACTTCAACAATCACCAACATCAGAATACTTCCGATGATTACAACTGTCCATTGTTCCAAGTTAAGCTCGGTCACATGGAAGATTTTTTCCAAAGGCTTAACAACAATAGTCGACGCCAAAAGGATAAAGGATACAACGATGGACCAGTTAAAGGTCTTGGATTTGAAAGGACCAACTGTAAAGACGGATTGGTAAACCGACTTCACGTTAAAGGCATGGACCAATTGGATCAATCCAAGCGTTGCAAAGGCCATGGTCAAGGCATCGGCATGAATCGCCTCGTATCCAGCATGGACTGGATTTTGAATAGCATACCAGTAAACAGCCAAGACCAAAAGTCCTTGGAGGATACCCTGATAGATAATCGAGCTCAAGACACCACCGGAGAAGAAGCTCGAATTGCGGCCACGCGGTTTGTGCTGCATCACACCTGGTTCTGCAGGCTCAACCCCAAGAGCGATGGCTGGGAAGGTATCGGTTACGAGGTTAATCCACAAGAGGTGAACAGGTTCCAAGACATCCCATCCAAAGAGGGTGGCCAAGAAGATGGTCAAGACCTCTGCAGTATTGGCAGATAGGAGGTATTGAATGGTTTTCTGGATATTGGAGAAGACCTTCCGCCCCTCTTCAACCGCAACAATAATGGTTGCGAAGTTATCATCCGCTAGAACCATATCAGAAGCTCCCTTGGAAACCTCTGTACCGGTAATTCCCATACCAATCCCGATATCCGCTGTTTTCAGAGCAGGGGCATCGTTCACCCCGTCACCTGTCATCGCAACAACCTTACCTTGGTTTTGCCAAGCTTTTACAATCCGTACCTTATGCTCTGGAGATACACGTGCATAAACCGAATACTGTCCAACCACTTTTTCAAATTCGGCATCTGACAATTCATTGAGCTCAGCTCCTGTCAGAACGTGGTCTTCTGTATCCGCAGGATCAATAATTCCCAAACGCTTGGCAATAGCTTCAGCTGTATCTTGATGGTCCCCTGTAATCATGATTGGACGGATACCCGCTTCCTTGGCAACCCGAACTGCTTCTGCTGCTTCCGCACGTTCAGGGTCGATCATTCCAATCAAACCAGTGAAGATCAAGTCGCTTTCGAGATTTTCAGATGTCAACTCTGCTGGAATAGCATCAATAATCTTATAGGCACCCGCCAAGACACGCAAGGCTTCTTTGGCCATAGCTGAGTTGTTTTGGGCAATGAGTTGGCTGGTCGCTTCATCAATTGGAGCTACTTCCCCAGCCTTGTCACGACTGACACAACGTTTCAACAGTTGATCCGGTGCCCCTTTAACAGCTACTAGGAAACGACCATCTTCCAAGGGGTGAACCGTTGACATGAGTTTTCGATCTGAATCGAATGGCAACTCGGCAACCCGAGGGAATTTTTCCAAATAGGCTGTCACATCCAAGTTTTTATCCAAGGCATATTGGATAAAGGCTGTTTCCGTCGGATCTCCAATCAGGTTGCCTTCTGCATCCATCTTAGTATCATTAGCCAAGACTACAGAGCGAAGAACTGGTAAATCCAAACCTAGTGCCAGATCATCCTTGGCATCATGTAGGGCACCATCATAGAAGACTTTCTCGACCGTCATCTTGTTCATGGTCAAGGTACCAGTCTTGTCACTGGCAATAATTTCTGTAGATCCAAGCGTTTCAACCGCAGGCAAGTTCCGGACAATGGCATTACGTTTGGCCAAAACCTGAGTTCCCAAGGCCAAGACGATCGTTACGATGGCTGGCAAACCTTCCGGAATCGCTGCCACGGCTAAGGCTACCGCTGTCATCAGACCTTCTAACCAAGGTTGACCACGGAAGACAACACCGACAACAAAAGTCACTGCCGCAATTCCCAAGATTGCAAAGGTTAGGAATTTCGACAACTGGTTGAGGTTTTCCTTCAACGGTGTTGCTGTCTCATCTGCATTTTGCAACATGCCGGCAATGTGTCCCACTTCGGTATACATCCCTGTATGGACAACAACCCCCATTCCGCGACCATAGGTCACATTGGAGTTTTGGAAGGCCATATTGACCCGATCTCCGATTCCCGCATCTTCTGCTAGGCTAACAGCTAGATCCTTTTCGACTGGAACGGACTCACCTGTCAAAGCAGCTTCTTCAATTTTCAACGAATTGGCTTCTAACAACCGCATATCGGCTGGCACCACATCTCCAGCTTCCAGCAAGACAATGTCACCTGGCACCAATTCCTTAGAAGAAATCTCTGTGACATTACCGTCACGCAGAACACGCGCCGCTGGTGTCGACATATTCTTCAAGGCTTCAATTGCTTCTTCTGCCTTACCTTCTTGGTAAACCCCAAATAGAGCGTTGATCACAACTACGGCCAAGATAATCAAGGCATCGGCAATATCCTCACCCCCGGATGTCACAACAGAAAGAACCGCTGCAATCAACAAAATGATAATCATCAAGTCCTTGAATTGCTCCAGGAATTTTTGAAGGAGGGTCTTTTTCTTCCCTTCATCCAACTCATTGGCCCCAAATTGCTCAAGCCGCTCTTGAGCCTGTGCCGTTGACAAACCTTCTAACTTGGAGTCAACGAGATCAAGTGTTTCCTCGGGACTCTTGGTAAAGAAGGCTACTCGTTTTTGTTCTTTTGACAAAATTCTCCTCTTTCCAGTCTCTTTTTGGCAACAAAAAGAGACTTGTTTTTTTGAACAAGTCTCGCTATTTCATCCAAGGCCGGAAATTTCTTTCGGATTGACGACCTTGTCACGGTTGGAACCGTTAGCTACTCCCTTGATATCGATAGCATTGTATCAAATATTCTCCTAAAATGCAAGTTGGGAGAAAACACTTATCAGCTACAGCCCCCACACCAGACGAAAGTCATAACTTGCAAAAACAGCTGTTCCATCTGCTGTTAGGAGTTGGTAAGTCATAGCCAGCGTCTGTTTTTCTTCATCCACTTGGAAATGATCGGTCTGGCTGATAAACTGTTGTAAGCCCATCGGCGTGTGAATCCCCACAGGAACCTGCTTTTGAGCCACAAAACGCATGATGGATTGGGGTTGGCTAAACCGGGTCATGACCAGCTCATCTTCTTTAAACTTGAGCACAACTTTTTCACCCTCTTCGTTCTGATACAAAAAGTAGGTGAATTCTCCCTTTTTTCGCTGTTCCGCTTCATAGGTTTGGTGGACCACTTCATGTTGGTCTCCAATCTGAATGTAATTTGTTATCTCAATTTTCACTGCAAAGCTCCTCTATCACTTGACGAATTTTTTCGGCGGTTGGCCGAACTTGCTGTTCCAAACTCTGGGCGGCCGGGATTGGGCTAAACAGGCTGGTCAAACGTCGGAGCTGACCGCGGTAGCCCCGTTCTACGAGGGAGGCCATGATTTCTGCGGCTAACCCAAAATCTCCATAGCTCTCCGTCACAATTAGGGTCTTATCTGATTCCTGGGCCGCTTCCAGCAAACCTTGACGATCCAGAGGGCTAACCGTAACAGGATCCACCAGCGTAATCTGATAGGGAAGCTCTGCTAAGACTTCCTGAACCAAAGGCACCATGGCTCCCAGGGCGATAATAGTCAAGTCCGCTCCCTGTTGCAGGACCTTGGCCTTACCAAGTTCTACTTGATAAGAAGTTTCCGGAACTGTTCCCACTGTTTTATACAACGACTTAGGCTCCAAAACCAAAACCGGATGGGGGCTGGCTACAGCAGCCATAAGGACGCCCTTGGCGTCATACGCATTACTGGGCATCACAACCTGTAAGCCCGGGATATGGGCAAACCAGGACTCTAGACTTTGAGAGTGCTGGGTTCCGGCTCCCGTCCCACTACCAGAGGCCGCACGAATAACCACAGGTGCTGTCATGGTGCCACAGGAAACGTAGGCAATTTTTGCAATTTGGTTGACCAATTGATCCATGGCTACTGTTAAGAAATCTGAAAACTGAATTTCCAGAATGGGACGTTTGCCAAGAATGGCTGATCCCATGGCTACTCCAGTGATACCGGCTTCTGAAATGGGAGTTTCGAGGATTCGGTCTGGAAATTTTTCAATTAAACCCTTTGTAGCTCCAAAACTACCACCATAAACACCAACATCCTCACCTAGAACGTAGACCCTGGGATCCTGCTCCAAAATTTGTTCTTGTGCTTCCCTAACTGCTTCCAGAAAACTTAACTGTCTTTCTTTATCCATGTTCGACCTCGTACTCTGCAGCTGGGCTAGCAAAGGCTTCCGCAGCTTCTTTCATCAATGTTTGGTAAATGGATTCTTCCATAAAGGCCAATTCATCCTGAGTTCGGTAACCTTCACTCAGAATAAAACCTCGCAAAGCCACAATCGGATCTTGATAGTTGAGGTATTCATCCTTGGTACGGTAATCTTCCTTATCCGAACGAGAATGGCCGCGAAAGCGGTAGGTCGTGACCTCCATCAGCACTGGGCCCTCTTTCAAGGCTTGGCGGGCCTGGGCAAAAGCCTCAGCCACCGCAAAAATATCCTGCCCATTCACTTTCAAACTCTTCATGCCATAGTTATGACCGCGGGTGACAATATCACCAGCTGTCATATGGTCTGTATAAGAGGACATGGCATATTGATTGTTTTCAATGATAAACAGAACGGGCAATTTCCAAACACTAGCTAGATTGAGACTCTCATGAAAGGTTCCCTCATTAGTTGCTCCATCACCAGAAAAACATAAAACAACCTGGTCTTTCTGGTCCATCTGAAGGGCCTTGGCTAGACCAAGAGCAATGGGAAAATTCCCTCCAACGATACCATTTCCGCCAATAAAACCTTTGGAAAAATCAGAAATTTGCATAGAACCAGCCCGTCCCTGATTTGTCCCCGACTGGCGGCCAAAAATCTCCGCATACATGGCCTTGGTAGAAAGCCCCTTAGCAATCGCGTGGCCATGGTTCCGGTGAGTCGACAGAACCAAATCCGCAGGATCTGCTAGGGACAAAATAGCTGTTGCAATCGCCTCCTCACCATTGTAGAGGTGGGTTGTCCCATAAACCTTTCCTTGGCTATTGTAATCATCGAGGATATTCTCAAACTGACGAATGCGCACCATCGTCTCATACCAGGAAAGAATCATTTCCGGTGTCCATTTTTTTGACATAGCTTCCTCTTTTTCGTTTTCTTACCCCTATTCTATCAAAAACAAAATCGTTTCCCAAATAGAGATTCTCAGTCAAGTTGGAATTAGGGGAATCCTTATTTTTATGGTAAAATGTTGCTATGATTGAAAAGGTTTTTCGGGATCCGGTTCACAACTACATTCATGTCAACCATCCCATTATCTACCAACTGATAAATAGCAGAGAGTTTCAGCGGCTACGTCGAATCAAACAACTGGGAACCTCCAGTTTCACCTTTCACGGGGGCGAACATAGCCGTTTTTCACACTGTCTTGGCGCCTATGAACTGGCGCGGCAGGTGACCCAAAACTTTTCCGAATCCTATCCAGATATTTGGGATTCCGGGGAAAATCTCTTAACCATGACGGCAGCCTTGCTACACGATGTGGGGCACGGAGCCTATTCGCATACTTTTGAAGGGCTCTTCCATACGGATCATGAATTGATGACCCAACGCATTATTTTGGACCCCGAAAGTCAAGTTCACCAGATTCTGCTGCAAGTAGCACCGGACTTCCCTGAGAAAGTAGCCAGTGTGATTGACCACAGCTACCCCAATCCACAAGTGGTCCAACTTATTTCCAGTCAAATTGATGTTGACCGAATGGATTACCTGCTGCGAGATTCTTATTTTACTGGGACCCACTATGGAGAGTTTGACCTGACCCGTATTCTGCGGGTGATGCGGCCTATTCCTAGTGGGATTGCTTTTCAACGCAATGGTCTCCATGCGGTGGAGGATTACATTGTCAGCCGTTTCCAGATGTACATGCAAATTTACTTCCATCCAGCCACACGCGCCATGGAAGTACTCCTGCATAAACTGTTGGAGCGGGCTCGCAAAATTTTCTCCGAACACCGGGATTATTTTGCCCACTCCTCTCCCCTCCTGCTACCCTTCTTCCAAGAGAAAGTCAGTCTCAAGGATTATCTAGCCTTAGATGACGGGGTCTTGACCACCTATTTCCAGTCCTGGATGCTAAGTCCCGACCGGATCCTTGCTGACTTAGCCCAACGGGTGATTAACCGTCGCGTCTTTAAGTCCATCCTTTTTGAAAAAGAAGATGAAGAGCACTTGGAAGTTCTACGTTCCCTGGTTCAAGAGGTTGGGTTTGATCCTGCCTATTATACGGCCATCCACCGAAATTTCGATTTGCCTTATGACATCTACCGTCCTGCTGAAGAACGGTTCAAGACGCAAATTGAAATTGTGCAAAAAGACGGGAGCCTGCGGGAGCTCTCAAGTCTGTCCCCCTTGGTCAAGGCCCTAACTGGGACCCGCTACGGAGACCATCGCTTTTACTTCCCTAAGGAAATGTTGGGCGAGAACGATCTCTTTTCCTTTCAAGGAAAAACCTTTCAATCCTACATTAAAAATGATAGCTTTATTTATGGAGAACGGAAACTATGACGATAAAATTAGTGGCTGTTGATATCGATGGCACCCTCCTAACACCTGATAAGAAAATCACACCCGAGGTGAAGGCGGCCGTGCGTGAGGCTAGCCAGGCTGGGGTTCAGGTCGTGATTGCGACCGGTCGCCCAGTTGCTGGGGTCCACCACCTGCTTGAGGAATTGGAATTAAATAAACCAGGCCACTATGTGATTACCTTCAATGGAGCCCTGGTTCAGGATGCGGCGACTGGCCAAGAACTAGTCAAAGACATCCTATCCTACCGAGATTACCTGGATATTGAATACTATTCTCGTCTCCTGGGCGTTCACATGCACGCCATCACCAAGGAGGGGATTTTCACAGCCAACCGCGATATCGGCAAATATACTGTCCACGAATCCCAGCTGGTCAATATGCCAATTTTCTATCGGACACCTGAAGAGATGGCCGACAAGGAAATCATCAAAACCATGTATATTGACGAACCTGAGATCCTAGACGCCGCCATCGCCAAGTTGCCAGCGGAATTCTATGAGCGCTTCACCATTGTTAAATCAACGCCTTTTTATTTAGAAATTCTAAAGAAAAGTGCCAATAAAGGGCGGGCCATCCAACAACTGGCATCGGAGCTTGGCCTCACAATGGCGCAAGCCATGGCCATCGGGGACGAGGAAAATGACCTCGCCATGCTGGAAGTCGTTGACCACCCCGTTGTAATGGAGAACGGCAATCCCAAGGTCAAAAAAATCGCCAAACACATTACCAAATCCAATCAAGAATCTGGCGTCGCCTATGCTCTACGAACCTGGGTCTTAAACAACTAACCCAAAAACAATCCACACTTTTATGAAAGGAGGGCCTGGCCTATGTACCACTACCAAATCGATGTCCCAGTTGCAGACTTTGATCACTTTGTCAGCCACCATCCCCAGGCAAACCTTCTCCAAAGTAGCTCCTGGGCCACTATCAAAGACAATTGGAAAAGCGAACGTCTAGTCGTTCGCAACCAAGCAGATGAAATTCTTGCCGCAGCCCTAATCCTCATCCGTCCCCTACCACTAGGAATGACCATGCTCTACATCCCTCGCGGCCCTATCATGGACTACCAGGACCAAGACTTGGTCAATTATGTCATGAAGAGTCTCAAAGAGCGGGCCAAAAAACACCGGGCCATCTTTGCCAAATTTGACCCCAGTCTCTTCCTCAGCAAAAGTCTTCCAGATGGCAGGGTCGAACAGGATCCACTCACCCAAACCGCTATCCAGCACCTCCAACAAGCAGGAGCTAAATGGCTAGGACCAACGGAACAACTGGATGAAACCGTCCAACCTCGTTTCCATGCCAACCTCTACAAAGACTATTTCGACGAGCAGCAACTATCCAAACGGGCCCGCCAAAATATTCGGACAGCCCGTAACAAGGGAATTGAAATTGTCTTCGGAAGAGAAGAGTTGCTAGATGCCTTTGCGGAACTCATGAAACAAACTGAGGATCGCAAACAAATCTCCTTACGTGGCAAAGACTACTACCAAAAACTATTAACCACCTATGGCAACGATAGTTTTATTACCATGGCCCTACTTGATTTAGGCCAACGCATCCAAAGCTTGCAAGCAGAACTTCAAAGCAAGCAGGCGGAAGCCAGCACCTTCACGGACCAAACCCGTACCAATAAGGTTGAACAAAACCAAAAAGAGCAAGACAGACTCCAATCTGAATTAAGCTTTTTAGCAGAAATGCAGGAAAAATACGGCTCCAAGGTACCACTTGCAGCGACTCTCACCTTAGAATACGGTCCTACCGCAGAAAATATTTACGCCGGTATGAATAGTGATTTTGCCCGCTACCAGGCTCCACTCCTCACCTGGTATGAAACAGCCCTACACAGCTTCCAGCGTGGCAAAAGCTGGCAAAATATGGGAGGCGTGGAGAACAAGCTCGATGGCGGACTCTTTAACTTCAAGAAAAACCTCAATCCTGTAATTGAAGAATTTGTAGGAGAATTTGATTTAGCCACCAGCCCTCTCTACCCACTGGCTCAAGCAGCCCTAGCCTTCCGAAAAAAATTAAGGAAATAAACCTTCATGTTAGAAACAATCAGCTTACAAGAATTTGAACAGCTGCAGGTAGAGAAGCAATCCTACATGCAGAGCCCCGAAATGGCCAGTCTCTTAGAAAAAAGAGGCTACACCGTCGAATTCTTAGCCTATAAAGAAAACAATCGCATCTTGGTCGCAACCATGCTCCAGAGCATGCCCATGACCGGTGGTCTTCACATGGAAATCACCCTGGGTCCCCTCGTCTTTGATGCTTCCGGTCTTAAAGCCTTCTACCAAGAACTTCAAAGCTATGCCAAACAAAAGGGAGCCTTGGAACTCGTTGTCTTCCCGGATGTTTCCTACCAGGACTATGACAGCAACGGCCAGCCCACTGGTTCCAAAAACACTCTCGAATTGGACTTGTTGCAGGACCTAGGCTTCCAATTCCAAGGTTTCCAAACCGGCTACACGGCCTCTGCGCCAAACTGGGTTTACTTAAAAGACCTAACTGGTTTAGACCAGAAGTCTCTCCTAAACTCCTTTACGAAAAATGGCAAGGCCCTGGTAAAAAAAGCCAATACTTTTGGCATTAAACTACGACCACTCAGCCGAGCAGAACTATCTCTTTTCAAAGAGGTAACCGAGGCCACTTCTAACCGACGGGACTTCTCAGACAAGGACCTAGCCTACTACGAAGCTTTCTTTGACAGTTTTGGCCAACGAGCAGAATTTATGGCAGCCTTCCTAAATTTCCAAGAGTATACTCAGGAGATTCAAAAGGGGCACCAAGCTCTGGCTCAAAAAATTGCTAAATTGGAAGAAAGACCACCGAGTACCAAGCGGGACAATCAATTACGGGAATTCAACGCACAGCTGGAAACCTTCCAGGTGCGCTTAACTGAAGCTCAAGACTTGGTCGCAAAATATGGCGATGAGGATGTCTTATTAGCTGCCTCCCTCTTCCTCTATATGCCAGAGGAGGCTGTTTATCTCTTTTCCGGATCCTACCCAGAGTTTAACAAATTTTATGCACCAGCCTTGCTGCAAGAGTATGTCATGAAAGAGGCAATGAAGCGAGGTATCCGCCACTACAATCTCTTGGGAATTATGGGGGAATTTGATGGGAGCGATGGTGTCCTACGCTTTAAACAAAACTTTAATGGCTCGATCAGCCAAAAAGTCGGCACCTTTACCTACTTCCCTTCTCCCCTAAAAGCCAAACTCCTTCAAGGTCTCAAAAAAATCCTAGGCCGCTAATCCTGGTATAGGCAACTCCTCTGATGGTCTGCATCAGGGGAGTTTTCTTATTCCTGTTCCAATATAAGAAAAAGTCTTGCCCCGAAAAAGAGGAGCAAGACTTTTTTGATCTAGTAGGATTCTAGCAAATGCTTGATAGTGAAAGTTTCACAGCTACGACTTAGAATCGCTTAACAGCAATCGCTGGTGATCCCAATTCATTATCCTCTGCGACACGGCTACGCACATTCCAGAGATAATCGAGGCTATGCCAACCAGAGAGTGATTTAGTATACGGATCTGAAACTTTTACTTTACCATTCTGATAGTCTGAGAGGACAATCTCATGGGTTGAAGGGTAGTTTACAAAGACACTAGGTCCGACAGCCAAGAGTACTGGATTCCCTGACAGCAAGGAGTTTTTAATAGCTTCTGGACTCTTCAAGACCTGGTGTTTGTACCCCCATTTATCGATGGCTTTGGCAATCCCATTACTTGCAGTACCTGGACCAAGCTTATTGAAGGCAGCAGTATTCTGATAGATATAATCCCCTACTTGAGTTGGAAGCACTGTTTTTCCAGATAGGCCTGAGAAGATCATGGCTAAGCTAGTTGGAACGCAACCAGTTGGTCCAAATAGGTAATGACCATAGCGTTTTGAAGACCAACGACTATCTAGCTGAGAGTAGTAAGGGATTTCCACCTTCTGAGGGGTTACTGGGCTAGGAACTGCACTTGTTTTAGGCATGGTAGTATTTTCAAGTTTAGCCCGCTCCGCTCTCGCCATGCTTAGCAGCTTATCCATATCAATCCCACCTGGACAAAGCGTTTCAGTTACCTCGTCATGGCCAATTACATGGGTGTGATCGAGTGGAATATTGTAACGGATCGAGATATCCGCAATCAATTTTGCTGAATTCCGATAGGTTTCCTCTGCAATCGTCCAATTTGGTCCCAAACTATTGTTGAGGTGCTCAATTCCAATCGAACGCTGGTTGGTTGGATAGTGTCCCGCATGCCAAGCTACTTCATTTTCAGGAACTACTCCCCAGACCTTATCTGGTGTTACCTGATAATGGGCAGAAGTTTCATTGCCATTTCGGATATACCAAGTTGCGCGAGCTCCTTCATCACTCATTCCTGCATTATGATGGATGACAATACGATCAATATTCACCCGGTTTGTATCTGAATAGACGGGATTCTCATCAACATGAGTAACGACTCCAGAGTATTTCTTCTCCCCCATCCATTTTACAGGGTAACCTTTACCATAGTTTGATGGTTTTGGAAAATCAACACTGGTGTTGCCGAGCCAATTCATCTTACCAGTGCTATCTTTGAAGTAGGCATGAACTGTATAGTTGCCAAACTCATACTGGTGGCGGCTGTAGTCAATCCGAGCCTTGTAGGAACCATCGTCTTGTTTGAGAGCCTTGTACCAGATTAAGTCATCTTGACCCTTGTTGGTGGTCCAAGTAGGAACCAAGACCTAACGGACATCTGGATTTGTCGCCAAACCTTTGATTGTGACATCAAATCCTACAACTGTGATATTCTCTACACGAACAGACATTTTTGGTTCCGGAACCATCACCTTGGTTTCGGTCACATACTCACGTTTATTTTGGTTGGTTACATAGTAAACATGTGAATGATAAGCTCCAAAGTCCTGTTTGTGTTGGCTTGTTTCAACCCGAACCTTGTAAGAACCATCACTTTGTTTCACAGCCTTGTGCCAAATGATATCGTCTTGGCCGTTTTTCTCAGACCAGCTTGGGACAAGGACTTCCTTAATACCTGCTGGGTGGTTAACATTTGTAACAATCACATCATAACCAGAGCTGGAGACATTTGTTGCTGAAACTTGGCCTGTTTTCTCAACCTTGGGTGCTTGCGGAACAGTCACCTTAGTTTCTGTCACATACTCACGTTTGTTTTGGTTGGTTACATAGTAAACATGTGAGTGATAAGCTCCAAAGTCTTGTTTGTGTTGATTAGTTTCAACCCGAACCTTGTAAGAACCATCACCTTGTTTCACGGCCTTGTGCCAAATGATATCGTCTTGGCCATTTTTCTCAGACCAGCTTGGGACAAGGACTTCCTTAATACCTGCTGGGTGGTTAACATTTGTAACAATCACATCATAGCCAGAGCTAGAGACATTTGTTGCTGAAACTTGACCTGTTTTCTCAACCTTGGGTGCTTGCGGCACCACAACCTTGGTTGCTGTCACATAGTCACGTTTATTTTGATTGGTTACATAATAAACATGTGAATGATAAGCTCCAAAGTCTTGTTTGTGTTGATTAGTTTCAACCCGAACCTTGTAAGATCCATCACCTTGTTTCACAGCCTTGTGCCAAATGATATCGTCTTGGCCATTTTTCTCAGACCAGCTTGGGACAAGGACTTCCTTAACACCTGCTGGGTGGTTAACATTTTTGACAATCACGTCATAGCCAGAGCTGGAGACGTTTACTGCCGAAATTTGACCGGTCTTTTCAACCTTGGGCGCTTGTGGAAGTTCCTCAATAGCTACATACCGGCGGGAACCTGAGTAGGAAATATAGGAAATCCAACGATGATTTTCTGCAGTTAGCACACGATCGTAACGAACGGATTGACCTGGGGAATAAAAGGCTAGGTTCGGACTAGACAAGCGTGCTTCATTTTTGACACCTGCGGTTTTGCTAAAGGTGTAAGTTCCCTGTGGAGCCAAAGCATTCAAAGTGTTAGCAACTGCTGAGTCCGTTGTTTGGCCTGACTGGTTCTGTGCTGGTAGAGCCACATAACGACGAGCACCAGAAGCCCCAATATAAGACAACCATAGGCGTTCATCTGCACTCAAGAGACGGTCATAGATGACAGACTGTCCCTTTTGATAGGTTGCAACAATAGTAGAAGACAGGTTAGGCTGGGAATGAACATCTGTCTTTTCCTCGAAAACATAGGTTCCCGAATCTGGTAGAGTCGCTACATTTGGGTTTCCAGCTGTCGCTGCTCGACGAACAGGACTTACGCTTGGAGCTACAGTCGGACTGCTACTTGAAGGGGTAGCAGTTGCAGGACTTTCAACTTTTGAGGATGCCGGTTGAACCTCTGGAGCCACTTTAGTTTCCACCTTAGACTCGCTAACAGAGGACACAGATTCACTTGGTGCTGCTTCTACTTGAGCAACTGAGCCAATCTCAGTAGACGGTTCAACTTCTTTTTGATCACTTGCAGGAGCAGGCTCAGAAGTTGTTTGAGTAACCACCTCGGTACTACTACTTGCGACTGTTTGACTGGCAGCCTCTGTTGACGCAGAACTTTCTGCTAGACTATCTGCCTGCACTTGCCCGCCCATAAAGACCAAGCTCGCAATAAGCACCGACGCTGCTCCGAAAGAGTACTTCCGAATTGAAAAACGCTGTTGCGACCCATGTTTCATAGATTTCATTTCCTTTAAATTTTCTTAAACTTACCCGTTCATTTTACCATAGAAAATGATTTTTTCAATCCATATAAAGAAAAAAGCCCGGAAAAACCGAGCTTTGAAACCATTAGTTTACAAAATCCAAAAGAGCTAGGAAGCTATCCACTTCAAGGGAAGCACCACCTACAAGAGCTCCATCTACATCTGGGCAAGCCATGTATTCTTTAACATTAGATGGATTTACAGAACCACCGTATTGTACACGCACTTTATCCGCAACTTCTTGGCCGAAGTCCGCAGCCACAACGTCACGAACTGCTTTACACATTTTCTGTGCATCGTCTTGAGTTGCAGATTTACCAGTACCAATAGCCCAAATTGGCTCATAAGCAATGACAAGAGATGCCACTTGCTCTGCTGAAAGGTCTTTAAGCGCTGCAGAAACTTGAGCTCCAACAAACTCAACCGCTTGTCCTGCTTCATAAGTCTCAAGAGACTCACCACAACAGATGATTGGAGTCATACCGTTACGGAAGATAGCGTGCGCTTTTTTGTTAATGTCTTCGTCTGTTTCATGGAAGTAATCACGACGCTCAGAGTGACCGATGACAACATAGTCCACACCCATTTCATTCAAAACTTTAGGACTTGTTTCACCTGTAAAAGCACCTGCATCTTCAAAGTAAGTGTTTTGAGCAGCTACTTTAAGATCTGAATCTTTAGAGAACCAAAGAAGAGCATTCAAATCAACAGCTGGTGCAGCGATTGCTGCTTCAACAAGATCAGCTGAAGGCAATTTACCTGCAAGTCCCTCTACAAAAGCTTGAGCTTCTTGAGGGTTTTTGTTCATTTTCCAGTTACCGGCAATAATTGGTTTACGTGACATTTCACATACCTCTTCTATTTTTATTACAGTCCCTATTTTATCACAAAGATAGCCAGAAAAAAAGGATATTTCCAACCCCAAAACAATCTTCAACGGCTAATTCCTCGTTAAAACTAAAAAACACTAGCCTGTCCCAAGGACAAGCTAGTGCTGTTCTGACTTTAATTGTTAATCTAGGAAATGAACCGAATTAAGCTTCGATTTCAGTAACCATACCTGAACCAACAGTACGTCCACCCTCACGGATAGAGAATGTTGTTCCTTGTTCTACGGCGATTGGGTGGATCAACTCAACGTCGATTGTCACGTTATCACCAGGCATAACCATTTCAGTACCTGCTGGCAACTCGATAGAACCAGTTACGTCAGTAGTACGGAAGTAGAATTGAGGACGGTAGTTGTTGAAGAATGGAGTGTGACGTCCACCTTCTTCTTTAGTAAGGATGTAAACTTCACCTTTAAATTTAGTGTGTGGGTTGATAGAACCTGGTTTAGCGATAACTTGTCCACGCTCGATCTCATCACGTTGAACACCACGAAGAAGAACCCCAACGTTGTCTCCTGCAAGACCTTCATCCAATTGTTTACGGAACATTTCAACTCCAGTAACAACGGCTTTAGTAGTTTCTTCTTTGATACCAACGATTTCGATTTCGTCGTTGACACGAACCACACCACGGTCGATACGTCCAGACGCAACAGTACCACGACCAGTGATTGAGAATACGTCCTCGACTGGAAGAAGCAATGGTTTGTCAGTATCGCGTTCTGGTTCTGGAATGTATGAGTCAACAGTGTCCATCAATTCCATGATGATGTCTTCAAATGCTGAATCACCTTCAAGCGCTTTAAGAGCTGAACCTTGGATAACTGGTAGGTCATCACCTGGGAAATCGTATTCTGAAAGAAGGTCACGGATTTCCATTTCAACCAACTCAAGCAACTCTTCATCATCAACAAGGTCAACTTTGTTCATGAAGACGATCAAGTTTTTAACACCAACCTGACGTGAAAGAAGGATGTGCTCACGAGTTTGTGGCATTGGTCCATCTGTAGATGCTACTACAAGGATAGCTCCGTCCATTTGAGCCGCACCAGTGATCATGTTTTTAACGTAGTCCGCGTGTCCTGGAGCGTCGATGTGAGCGTAGTGGCGTTTTTCAGTTTCGTACTCAACGTGTGCAGTGTTGATGGTGATTCCGCGCTCGCGCTCTTCTGGAGCAGCATCGATAGAAGCGTAATCTTTAGGTTGGTTAACTGATGAAGGCAAACGACGTGCCAAAACAGTTGTAATCGCTGCAGTTAGGGTAGTTTTACCGTGGTCAACGTGTCCAATTGTACCAACGTTAACGTGGGGTTTACTACGATCGTATTTTTCTTTTGCCATTTGGGTAAAAGCCTCCAATAAAATATATTTTATAGATAGACAGTAGGCAATACAGTCTAACTTTCCCTACTATTCTATCAGACTGTTAGAAAAAATCAAGCCTTTTACTTCTTTTTTTAATTTTTCCGCCGATTAGCCAGAGTTGCGCAACCCTGTCGCAATTCCATTGATCGTTGTCGCAATCAAGGAATCTGCTGAAGCCGGTAAATTCCCCTCCCGCTTGCGACGAATCAGCTCAACCTGAACATAATTCAAAACATCAAAATAAGGCATCCGATAAGACAAACTGTTGGAAAGATAGGTGTTGTCCGCCAAGAGCTCATCTCTTTCTTCTATTAACAGAACACTCTCCTTGGTTTTGTGCCATTCTGCCAAAATCAGATCATAGACAGCCGCAACGTCTGGATCCTTTACCAAATCCAGATAGTGAGCCGCAATGGTCATATTTGATTTAGCCAATACCATGTCAACATTGGAGAGTAAGCCCCGGAAAAATGGCCAATTCTGATACATCTCGCGGAGAATGTCTAGCCATTCTGGATCCTCTGCCATTAAGGTCTGAAAGGCCTGACCAACTCCGTACCAACCAGGCAGCATCATCCGGTTCTGGGACCAAGAAAAGACCCAAGGAATAGCCCTCAACCCAGAAATCTCCGTAATCGTTTTACGAGCTGCCGGCCGCGAACCAATGTTTAAACTAGAAATTTCTGAAATCGGACTAGCTTCAAAAAAGAAGTCATAAAAAGCTGGGTTTTCAAACACTAGTTGTCGATAGGCCTGGTAACTGCTTTGTACCAGGTGATTCATAACCCGTCCATAGGTTGCACGCTGCTCTACACTCAACTCCGCCTCCAGGTTCAGCATCCGATCCAAAGAAGCCGACAGCAGCATTTCCAAATTGTAATAGGCCGCTTCCTGATTGCCATACTTATTGGCAATCACTTCCCCCTGCTCCGTTAAACGCAAGCGGTCCCGGATACTTTCCAGCGGTTGGGCAATAATCGCTTCATAAGTTGGACCACCACCGCGACCCACTGTTCCGCCACGGCCGTGGAAGAAGGTCACCTTAATCCCAAATTCCTGCCCCAATTTTTGCAAATCTTCTTGGGCTTGGTAAAGGGACCACACTGAAGATAAATAACCACCATCCTTATTACTATCCGAGTAGCCTAGCATGATTTCCTGATAGCCGTTTTGAGAAGCAATCCATTTTTGAACCAAGTCCAAAGACAGATAGTCCTGCATGGTCTGACGTGAAGCTTCTAAGTCCTCAATCGTTTCAAACAGCGGAACTAGCTGAAGACGGGTACTTTCGCGGTTTAATAAGCCAACCTCCTTCAGTAGAGTTGCCAATTCCAGCAAATCAGACACACTAGTGGCATGGGAAATAATCGATTGGCGAATCACTTCTTCTCCCAAGACATCTTTGAGTTTGGCAGCCATTTTGAAAATGGCTAGTTCTTTAGCCAACAAGTCACTCTTGGGCAGGGTTGGGGCTGACAAGGGCCGGGGATCCTCCGTCAACAACTGCAAAAGCAGGGCAACCTTTTGGTCTTCTGTTTTGCTGGCATAATCATCAACCAAACCAGCTGTGGCTAATAATTCTGCCACGCAGGCTTCGTGAATGGACGAATCCTGCCGCAGGTCAATGCTGGCCAGGTAAAAACCAAAAACTTCCACCGCTGTCAGCAACTGACTCAACTTCCCACTAGCCAAGTGCTGCTGACCGAAGGCCAAGAGGGAGTCTTGTACCTGTTGCAACTCTGATCGAAACTCCTCCGCACTGGCATAGGCTGGAATAGTTTCCCAATCCCGCTGTTGTTGGATTCGAATCAAATCTTTGCCAGCCAAGGTCACATCCAAATCCTCAGCACGCCCTAAGAAGTTCTGCATGTCCCGTTGCGTTTTTAAGAGTCGATCCCGAATCCAAGAAAGGGCCCGACGATAGGGTTCTTTTTCCCTGAAAATCGAATTATCTTGTGAGAGACTCGCCAACTGCTCCACCTCTGCACTAACCTGCGTCAAATTCAAGGAAACAGAATAGTCCCGATACAGCTTGTTCAGTGTTTGCAGGTAAAAGTCAAACAGAACTTCCTGCTGAACTCGGGCTGATTCTTTCAGCGTTTCTGCGGTCACAAAAGGATTGCCATCGCGGTCGCCGCCAATCCACATTCCCATAGAAATGGGCTTACTGTTAGGAACAAATAGTCCCTGCTCTTGTGCCAACTCGCGATAAGTCTGGGTTAGGCGGGGAACCGCCTCCAACAAGGAACTCCGGTAATAAGCCATGGCATTGACAATTTCATTGGTAACCGTCAATTTCTGCTCCCGAATCAGATCAGTTTGCAAAATCGTTTCCAGGTAACGATTTTGCTCCTCCTCCCACTCTGCCTGGCTCAAATCTCCTGGCAAGGCCATCCGTTTCTGCTTGAGGAGGTCATGGATCTGTGACATCAAATCCAGCAAGGACTTCCGTTGGACCTGGGTTGGGTGGGCCGTTAAGACCGGCACCACCTGCAAATCTTCGAGGAGGGTCTGGGCATTCTCCATTTGCGCCATCCGGGCAACCGCCTGGCTCAGTTTCCCAAGATAGTTCTCCTGTAAGTTATTCCGGCGTTGGATGGTCACCTCCAGGTCAACATCCTCAGCAATATTAATCAAAAGAGGCACGACCGCAAAATAACGAACCAACAGTGCCATCCGCTCCAGTTCCAACTCCTTCAAATAAGCCGAAATCTCTTGGTCAGCTCCTGCAACGACCCAGTTTTTAACCTGAGCAATTTCGTCTAAGACACCTGGACCATAAGCTGCTGCCACAATCTGGTTGACCATCCGGGTCAGTTCTTGGGCATCCTCGGCAATGGCCGCTGCGGATACCTGGTACTCTAGTTTTTCCATTTTTTCTCCTCGTATGCAAAAAGAGGCGTGGACAAGGCCTTTCCTCATCCCGCCCAATCAAACAAGCCCTTTCATCCTCAATAGAGAGGCTGACCTTCTTCTAGCGCTTTCTTTTTTTCCGTCGCATCAACATTTAAAACAAAAGCAATGGCAATGGACAGAACCAACAAACTATTCCCGCCTTGCGAAAGGAAGGGGAAGGTAACCCCAGTTGAGGGAATCAAGCCTGAAATCCCACCAATATTGACAAAGGTCTGCGTCAGTAAAAGCCCACCAACTCCTGTCGCCAACATGGCATTAAAGGGATCACGCGCCTGAATCCCAACCAACAAAATCCGCAGGATCAAGAAAAAGAGCAAACCTAAAATCAAACTGGCACCGACAAAGCCCAATTCCTCAATCACAATAGAGAAGACAAAGTCTGTATGCGCCTCAGGCAGGTAACCATTCTTCTCAATCGAATTCCCCAAACCAAGCCCAAACCAAGAACCATTACTCATGGCATAGTAGGAATTGGCTAGTTGGTGACCCGAATCGGACAAATCCTCAAAGGGGTTAAAGAAGGCACTAAAACGCTTGGCAATATAACCAAACAAGGGGATTTTAGCCACAACATCAACCCCGACCAGACGAATCGTTCCCAAAATCGCTGCCGACAACGCCACAATAGCTCCTAGACTGGTCATAAACCAACGGTAGGAAATCCCACTCAAGGAAACCATAATCAAGGTCAACAAGGTCAAAATCGTCGCATTCCCCAGGTCCGGCAAGGAAGCCACAACCCCCAGAGAAATCAGAACTGCCACTCGCCAATCAGTAAAACTCCGTGGAAAGAAGGTGTTTTTGGTCAAGGCATAATAGTCACTGCTGGCAATCAACTCCTGCTCGCTGCTAAAAACTGAAGCCAGGTACCAAACCATTACCACCTTGAGGTATTCAGCCGGCTGCAAACTCAAAGGCCCCAGCAAAATCCATCCCCTGGCCCCATTGATTGTCGCTCCAAAGAAGCGTGAAATAATCAGCAAGAGAACAACCACGCTGAGAATAAAGCCGACTACTTTTTGGTTTTTCAAAAAGTCTAGTTTCATTTTGTAAATCAAGGCGATCCCAATTAAACTCGCAATCCAAAAGATCCCTTGTGTCAGTACGGAGCCAAAAGGATTCCCGCCACTCTGGATCGAGTTTGCACTCGTTGTCGAATAGACCACAATCAGCCCCAAAACCGACAAGATGAGGTAAGGAATCAGGATTGAGTAGTTTAACAAATAGCGTTTTTCAATCTTCATTGCATACCCGTTTTCTCTAAAATTTCAGCCTTGATTATACCATTTTCACTACCGAAAAAAAAGCAAAAGACGATACCGCACCCCATTCCCACTCCTCAAACAGACAGTTTGGTCCTTTTTATACAAAAACAGGCGAGATTTCTTGTCATTTCCCCCATTTTAAGATAGAATGAACCTTATGAGACAAAGGATTAAACCTATTTATATCGCAGTCTTTTTCAGTTTCATATTTATCAGTTTAATCGCTGGTCACACTCAAGTTCAATCTTTAAAAGCTGAGCAAGAAGCACTCCGTGCTGCAAAAGCCGCTGAGGAAAAAAACAACAACAGTAAAAAAGAAACAAAGAAGAAGAAGAAGAAGAAAAACACCACAACTGAGGCCGTCAATCTCCGTCCCATCGTAGACCTTTCTGGCTGGCAATTGCCTGAAGAAATTGACTATGATGCCATGGCTGAAGGCATTTCTGGCGCTATTATCCGGGTCCACAGTGGAGCCCAGGCCAAGAAAGAAAATGCCGCCACCTACCTCAATGGAATTGACAAGTCCTACAAAAAACATATCGAAGAGTTCCAAAAACGCGACATTCCTGTAGCTGTTTACGCCTATGTCGCAGCTGGATCCATTAAAGAAATGCAAAAGGAAGCCGAGGAATTTTACCAGGCTTCTGCCAAATATAAACCAACCTACTACTGGCTCGACGTGGAAGAAAAAACCATGTCCAATATGGACAAGGGTGTCGAAGCCTTTCGGGCTAAACTGCAGGAACTAGGGGCCAAGAATATTGGAATCTACATCGGAACCTATTTCATGGAGGAGCACAGCATCACCACTAATAGGTTTGATGCCGTTTGGTTCCCAACCTATGGAGTCGATTCCGGTTACTACAATGCGGCTCCTTTGACCGACATTGAATACGATCTCCACCAGTACACCTCGCGTGGCTGGCTGCCTGGTTTTGATAAAGAGGTCGATTTAAACCAAATCTCCCCTCTTAAAAATACCGCTGAAGTTTATAAAAAGTTATTCCAAAGGGACGCTGCCGATTACCAGCACCAAGATGTCCCCGCAACAGAATAAAAACCGGGCTGGGACAATCGTCTCAGCCTCTCTTTTATGAAAAAAGGAACCCTATGGCAAAGAAAAAAATTAAAAAAACCTTGGTTGAACAAATCTTAACCAAGGCTGGGATCGAACACCAGGCCCATCTTTTCAATGGACTGGAAGGTCAAGTCACTGAGAACATTGATCCTAACCAAATTTTTAAAACCCTGGCCCTCAGGGGAGATAAGACTAGTCCTATTATCGGTGTGCTCTCCATTGAAGATCATCTGGCCGAGAAAAAACTGGCCAGCCTATCGGGCAATAAAAAAGTTCAGATGATTCCTCAAAAAGAACTCGAGCAAACGACCGGCTATGTCCACGGTGCCAACAGTCCAATCGGCATCCGCCAACGCCACAACTATCCCATCTATATCGATGATCGTGCACTGGACTTCCCAACCATCCTGGTTTCAGCAGGCGAGATCGGTCGTAGCGTCCAACTAGCCCCAAAAGACCTCGCGCAATTTCTAGGCGCAGACTTTGCAAATTTTCGTGAATAAGGAGAAGAAAGAACATGAAGTTATACTTTGTTCGTCATGGACGAACCGAATGGAATGAAGAAGGACGTTTTCAAGGAGCCAGTGGAGACTCTCCACTCTTAAGCCAGTCCATTCAAGACATCGAGCTGTTGGGCAAGCATCTGCAAGACATCCAGTTCGACCGTATCTTCTCTAGTGACCTCCCCCGAGCTGTCCAGACAAGCCAAATTATTCAAAGCCAAAGTCTCCATCCCGTTGAGATTGAACTACAAGAATCGCTCCGAGAATGGCAATTGGGGCGCCTGGAAGGTCAAAAAATCACCCTCATGGAAGCCATCTATCCCCAACAAATGCGGGCCTTCAGACACAATCTCTCCCTTTTTAATTGCAGGATGTTTGAGGCTGAATCGGTTTATCAAACCACACAACGGGTACGGGAACTCGTGCAAAGTCTTCAAAATCAACCCTACGAACATGTACTCTTTATCGGCCACGGGGCCAATCTAGTTGCCTCCTTGCGGACACTGCTAGGAGCCAAACCTGCCCTCATTCGCGATTGGGGTGGCCTCGCAAATGCTAGCCTGACCATCTTGGAAACCGATGATTTCAGAGATTTCCAACTCCTAAGTTGGAACGATATCAGCTTTTTGGATTCTGCGAAAGTCCAACCTGCCTACTCACAACCCCTACAATTGTGATAAAATAAAAAAATAGTCTACGGATGACAGAGGAGGAAAATATGTCACACCATCTAACAGAGGAACTCAATGACCAGCAAATCATCCGCCGGGAAAAAATGCAAGCCTTGGCAGACTCTGGCATTGATCCATTCGGCCACCGCTTTGAACGAAGCGCTAATTCTGCAGAGCTAAAGGAAAAATATACAGATTTAGACAAGGAAGCTCTCAATGACCTAAACGAATCCGCAGTCATTGCTGGTCGTTTGATGACCAAGCGTGGTAAGGGAAAAGTTGGTTTCGCTCACGTCCAAGACCGGGATGGCCAAATCCAGATCTATGTGCGGAAGGATGAAGTTGGTGAAGAAAACTATGAGATCTTCAAAAAAGCCGATTTAGGAGATTTCATCGGTGTTGAAGGTCAAGTCATGCGGACAGATATGGGCGAATTGTCGATCAAGGCAGCTCGGCTCACCCACTTGTCTAAAGCCCTGCGTCCCCTGCCTGAGAAATTCCACGGCCTATCGGACGTCGAAACGATCTACCGCAAACGCTATTTGGATTTAATTTCCAACCGTGAAAGTTTCGAACGTTTTATAGCTCGTTCCAAAATTGTTTCTGAAATCCGCCGCTACTTGGATAATCAAGGTTTCCTTGAAGTTGAAACACCAGTCCTTCACAACGAAGCCGGTGGAGCGGCAGCTCGTCCATTTGAAACCCACCACAATGCGCAAAACATTGACATGGTACTCCGCATCGCAACCGAACTCCACCTCAAACGCTTGATTGTCGGAGGAATGGAACGGGTCTACGAAATGGGGCGCATTTTCCGAAACGAGGGAATGGACGCTACCCACAATCCTGAATTTACCACTATCGAAGCTTACCAAGCTTATGCAGACTTCCAGGATATCATGGACTTGGTTCAAGGCATTATTCAAGCTGCTGCCAAAGCTGTAACAGACCAGGATATCATCAGCTACCAAGATCATGAAATCAAAATCGGTCACGACTTTGCCCGTATCCACATGCTGGATGCCATCAAAGACATCACCGGCGTCGACTTCTGGCAAGAAATGACCCTGGAACAAGCTCAGGACCTAGCCAAAGAACATAAGGTTCCTGTCGAAAAACACTTCACGTCCGTTGGCCATATCATCAATGCCTTCTTTGAAGAATATGTTGAAGACACCTTGATCCAACCAACCTTCATCTACGGCCACCCCGTTGAGGTTTCCCCTCTGGCTAAGAAAAACGCCGATGATCCTCGCTTCACTGACCGCTTTGAACTCTTTATCGTCGGCAAAGAATTCGCCAATGCCTTTACCGAATTAAACGATCCCATCGATCAGCTTTCCCGTTTTGAAGCCCAAGCCAAGGCCAAGGAATTGGGAGACGATGAAGCAACTGGAATCGACTATGACTTTATTGAAGCGCTGGAATACGGAATGCCGCCAACAGGTGGACTTGGAATCGGAATCGACCGCCTCGTTATGCTCCTTACCAACGTAACCAGCATCCGCGATGTACTTCTATTCCCAACGATGAAATAAGATTCCTTAGATATAAAAACTGACAGCTTCTCTTGGATGATTCCAAGGGAAGTTTTTTAGGTTTTCTGAGTCTCATACCTCGTTCAAATCAAGATCGAAATACTCGCGGGAAACAGGAGCTAAAACATGGCCTTAAAGAGCTTCACCATCTTAATCTACACGCTAATGAACCTTTCATCAAAACTCTAAAAACCTAGGTCGCTTATCCCAATAAAGATCTAACAAGGCTTTATCAATACGCTGAAAAGATAAAGATTGTAAAGCAAACACTTGAGGTACTACCTAGCACTCTATACAAAAACCGAACTCCTCAGAACCAGTATATTTTCTAGCTGAGGGGTTCGGTTTTTTTGATTATTGCTAAGTAAACATGAAGATTCTAGAACCAGCTAGCCTTCCCCTATTTCCCAACCTTCCGATAGCGTAACATGGCAATACCATCGGTGACGGTTGATTCAATCAACTTGAGGGGAATCTCCGGAAGTTCTGCCGCAAACAAGCGTCGGCCTTTTCCAAGAATCACAGGGACCAGGCCTAAGATGTACTCGGTCAGCAGGTCTTCCGCAATAAGACTGTCAGCGATTTGGGCACCGCCGAAAAGCCAGATTGGTCCTCCTTCCTGACTCAACAGCTCCTTAACAGTACCTACAAGGTCGGGGGTGAAATGAAGATTCCCCCTTTTCTCCTCAGGTCCCCGCCGGGCGATCAGAAACTGCTTCTCCTGCGCTCCTGGGATGTCATCCAAGCCCAATTCCAGAAAAGACCGATGACCGATTACAACCGTGTCGCAGTTTTCAAAAAAAGCAGGATTATCAAACTGCAAGTCCGTATTAGGCATGGAGTCTGCTGGGGCCTGAATCCAGTCGTAGGATCCGTCCTCACGCGCCACATAACCATCCAAACTTACCGCTAAATTTAAGATTAATTCTCGTTTCATCATCTACTCCAAAGATTTCAAGGCATCCAACATCGGGATGTTTTTTAATTTTTTTAAAATAAAGAAATAAAGACCTGTTAGCACCAAAATAAGGAGAATCAGGGGTAAAAGGTAGGGTGTGAGGCCCATGTCCCTGTTAAAGACCAGGGCTGGAGGGGCAATTTGCTTGAGCAAAAAGGCATGTAGGAAATAACCAGCCCCTAAACCCAGACAGGCGCCTAGGCCAGTCAAATACAGTAATTCCCTATAGAGCAGTCCCTGCAGTTCACCAAGATAAAAACCCAGTACCTTCATAGTCGCCAACTCTCGCATGCGTTCATGCAGATTCAGCAGGGTCAGGGTGACCAAGATGGTCACAACCAAACCCAAGGATAAAAAGGACACCAAATACATGGTCTGATTGAGAGATTGAGCCGTATCCCGGAAGAAAGATTCCAGAAGGGCTGTCTCTTCCAGTCTCAGAGTACTGCTGTCCTTGAGGGCAGCCTCTCTAAAGGCTACCTCCTGCCCCACTGGCATTTGCCACAGTTGGGCATTAGCTGCTGCACCCGGCATCTGAGCCACAGACAAGTACACGCTATAGCCTACATACTGCTCGGCAATTCCCCCAACCTGCCAAGTTTCCCCAGCCAAGCGCACCTGGTCTCCAGGAGAAACCTGCAGGGCCTCAGCCAAGGGCTGACTCAAAACGACCCCCACCTGATCCAAATCTAAGAGCTGACCACTTTGCCAATCAGCTAACCGAATCAAATCCGACCACTTCTGACCTGGAAGCTGGGTGAAAATTTGTAGGCGACCACTGGTCTGAGCCAGTTCTAGCTCTTCTTCCTGGTAGTATAAACCAACCGACTGCCCTTGCTTATAGTGGAAAGGCTGATCCTTCCGATGAACCAGCAACGCATCATAGTTCCAGACTTGATGAAACTGCTTCTCCGCCACGCTACCAATCGAAACCTGCAAGCCCAAGGCCGCAACCAGGAGGGCAACCGAGCCCAAGACCCCAAAAACGGTCATGACCATTCGCTGCTTGGAGCGAAAGAGATTACGCACGAGAAGTTTCTGGTTAAACCGTAAACGCGACCAGAAGCTAGGCAACCCTTCCAGGAAAATCCGTTTCCCCTTGGCCGGTGGTTTGGGTCTCAATAATTGACTGGTTGGCTGCTGTAAATCAGATCCTAGTAACCCCACTAAAGGAAAGAGGACAACCAGGCTGCCCAAACCAAGAGACCAAAGGAAGGGAGGCCAGGACAGACTTTGCTCAATTGCTCCAAAGACTGTCCTTTTTAACAAGATTCCCTGGATCATCGGAGCTAAGAGACCAACCCCAAGCAGACCGCCCAGACCAGCCCCTAAGAAGGCCAGAAGTAGGCCGTAGCTAAGAAACCTGAATACCAAGGCCAAAGGCCCATACCCCAAGGCTGACAACAAGCCCAGATTCTGCCGTTCATCCTGAACAAAGGCCAACAGATTGGTTAAGGCTACCAAGAGCGTCACTCCGTAAAAAATCGGTGGAATCCACTGGGCCACCTTTTTTAGACTGGCAATACTGGTGTCCAGATAGGTGTAGCTCGAGGAGCCTGGAAATTCCCCCTCCTCCATAACTGCAAAGAGCTCCTGGCTCTCTAGACGTGCCAGCCCTTCCCGATACTCCTTCAAGGCCCGCTCCCCTGCTGCCAAGTTTGCCCGCTCGGAAGCAGATAAATAAGCCAGCTGCTCCCGGGCTTGCTGGAGTGCAGCTTCCTGACGCTTCAAGTCCTCCCTGGCAGCCTTCCGGCTCTGCTCAGCTTGGCCCGCAACCACGGATTCCAAACGCTCCAAGTCCTTTTGCTCTGGATTGGACCATCGGAAATAGGCTAGATTCTCTTTTTGATTTTGAAAAAAAGTTGCAGGAACAAAGCCATACAAATCGACCTTCCCCTGGCCTAAAAGGCTAGATCCAAAATCTTCGGCCGCAATCAACTGGCTCGACCGGGCTAGACCAGTCACCACTAGACGCCGGCTTTTACCCTGATAATCAAATTCCAGATCCTGACCCTGCTGAAACTCTCCTGAAGCAAGCTGGCCCAGTAGGATTTCCGAATTTAAACTGGGCAGCTGGCCTTGCAGATCCCAAACCTGGGCCAGTTGATGGGGCAAGGAAAAGAGGCGGAGCACGCGCCCATCCTGCAAGCGAACATCTTGGAGAAAGGCAAATTCAACCGCTGCCTGCTGATGCTTGGCTTCCTGACGTAGGAGCAGCTCCTGCTCCCGGCTAAAACCAAGTTTGCCCAAAATACTGACTTGGGGGAGAGCTTGTTGCTTCTTAAAGGTCGACAACCAGGTTTCCAAATTGGGTCCCGCCAACTGGAGCCCGACCAACACAAAGGCAGACAGGGTTAATAAACTGAGCAAGGCTAAAAAGCGACTCCAACTGGCTTGGAAGGTTCGCAACAGACTTAGCCAATAGGTCTTTTTTAGCATTCTAGTACTCCAATTCTTCTACAGGAAGGGGCTTTTCCTGAAGCTTGACAGCCTTAATCTGGGCATCCTGCATGTGAATTACCCGGTCTGCTATCTGGGCTAGGGCTGCATTGTGGGTAACAATAATCACGGTCCGACCCTCCTGCTGGGTCAAGTGACGCAAAAGTCCCAAAATCTGTTTCCCCGTCTTGTAGTCCAGGGCACCAGTAGGCTCATCGCACAAGAGGAGCTTGGGCTTTTTAGCCAAGGCGCGTGCGATTGCCACCCGCTGCTGCTCCCCACCCGACAGTTGCGCTGGAAAATGATTCTGGCGCCCTTCCAAGCCCACACTGACCAAGGTACTCTGGGCATCCAAGGCATCCGCAACCAATTCGGTCGCCAATTCGACATTTTCCAAGGCTGTCAAATTACCGACTAGATTATAAAACTGAAAGACAAAGCCAACAGCTGTCCTCCGATACTGCAGACGATCTTGTTCAGAAAAAGTGACTAAATCTCGTCCAGCAACCCAGAGTTCTCCCTGATCCGGAGAATCCATACCACCTAACAAGTTCAAAAGCGTCGACTTGCCCGCTCCCGACGCTCCGAGAATGACCACTAACTCTCCCTCTTCGATCTGAAAGGACAAATCCCGATTGGCCACAACAGTCACTTCTCCGGTGCCATACGTTTTCCAACACGATTTTGCTTCAATATAGGCCATCTCATGCTCCTCTTACTCATGCTACTTCCAGTTGAAAATTAAATACGCAAATTCCTAGCTCTATTATACCCCATCTTAGCAGGGAACTGGCATCCAAGAGAAGACCCTTTTAGACCTCAAAAAGCTCCCTATGCAAGGAGCTTTTGAAAATTTTCAAAAAGTATTTATCGGCGATTCATAATAGAACGCAAGAGACGCGCCAATACCAACCACAGAACTAGAAAGGCTAACAGAAGCCAAATCCAAGCGAGCGGCTCCTCGGCCCAGGGCAGAGGAACATTCATCCCAAAAAAGCCTGTAATTAGCGACAGGACGGCCAACAGAATCGAGATAATATTCAGACTAGTTAGGTTCTCATTAAGCGTATTATTCAGGATGGTATCATAAGCACCCGATAATTGTTGCAACACCTGAGACTCCAACTGACTCATGGCCAACAACTGTTGAGCCTCAATCAGGGCATCCTCCAACTCCTCAAGTTCTTGACTGGTCAGTCGACTCATCCGTGGGTGTTTCCGAAACTGCTCCAAAACCAAGACATTTTGATTGCTGGCTGTTAGCAAATAGACCAGACCTGTCTCTAAATCGGACAGTTCTAGCAAAAGACCTTTGGTGGTTTGTTTGCGTAAGCGGCTGTTGACCCGATCCTTCTCTCGATCAATTTCGTCTAAAATAGGGAAGTATTCCTGAATCACCAGGTTCAAAATCAAGAATAAAAACTGATAGCTGCTGGTGATTTTGGAATAAGGCAGGTGCTGATGAATCCGATCAATCAGGTAATAATTCTGTTCATTAACAATGGTAATAACCTGATTTCCCTGGACAATCAGCGTAATCGGAGTTGTCTCATAATGATTATCTTCCTTGATTGGATCCAGAGCATTAAAAATAAGCAATAGACGATCCGCCTCAGCCTCGTATTCAATATGAGCCCGTTCGTTCTTATCCAAGGCATATTCCATCAATTCAGTATCCAGCTGATAATCCTCTAGCTCTTGACGATTCAAGGGTCCCCGATCCGACCGGACAACGATCCAACTGTATCCTAATTCTTTGCCAAACTGTTCTTCAATCATAGCCTTCCCCTTTTCTACTTGCTCCATTATACCATTTGTCGATGGACGCAAGCATCCAAACAAAAATCGGATTTATAATTTCTATAGTGGGTAAACAACCTAAAATAGAGATTATGGGGCCTTTTCAGGTACAAAAAAGTCCCACATGATCTACAATGAATAGCGACGAAACCAAACTTGAAGTCACTACCAAAGATAATGAACTGGGATGAGTACTCCTTGCTTTAAACACTAAAGGACAAAGGGAACAGGTAGCCCTCTCTCGACTTGCTCTCTGATAGAATTCGCCCACACCCGATGGAACTCTCTAAAGATTCCAAACCACCGAGCTTGGAATCGGGGGATGAAAAAGGTTTGGGGAACCTTGACACCCGAGCCAAGAAAGGAAAAAGCGAGATTGGTTACCGAATAAGGCATGGAACTCGTCAGAGGTCGCTGCCGTCCTCTACCACAGGGAAAGCATCCCATATGAATTAGAAGGAAGCCGTTTTCAGGCTCTATTGTAAAAGCTATTCGTCGATTGAAAATTTCCAGCCACTACAGTTGACAAAAAAATCAAAAATCCAGAAGCTGTTCGACTCCTGGATTTTTGATTTTAGATTAAATGTCTGACTTAAGCTTCATCTGGGCGTGAGTAGCGGGCTACATCTGCCTCCAATTTTGCAATAAAGTCTGCTACTGGAACTGTTTCAGTTTCCTTGTGACCATAGCGACGAACGTTAACAGATTTATCTTCCATTTCCTTGTCCCCAACAATCAATTGGTAAGGAACTTTTTGGGTCTGGCTTTGACGAATCTTGTATTGCATCTTCTCGTTCCGTTCATCGACAGATACACGGAAGCCACGGTCTTTCAATTCTTTGGCTACTTCCCAAGCATAGTCCACATGTGCTTCACTAGAGATTGGGATCACAGTTACTTGATTTGGTGCCAACCAAGTTGGGAAGGCTCCCTTGTAAGTTTCAATCAAGTAGGCAATGAAGCGTTCCATGGTTGACACGATTCCACGGTGGATCATGACTGGACGGTGTTCCTCACCATCAGCTCCGATATAGCTGAGCTCAAAGCGTTCTGGCAAGAGGAAGTCCAACTGAATAGTCGAGAGAGTCTCTTCGTTTCCGAGAGCTGTTTTCACCTGTACATCCAACTTAGGTCCGTAGAAGGCTGCTTCTCCTTCTGCCTCCACATAATCCAAACCTAGATCATCCATGGCTGCCTTCAACATGCGTTGAGCATTTTCCCACATCTCATCATTATCGAAGTATTTTTCTTTATCCTCTGGGTCACGGTAAGAGAGACGGAAGCGGTAGTCTGTAATGTTGAAGTCCTCATAAACAGAGAGCATCAAATCCAAAACCTTCTTGAACTCTTCTTGAATTTGTTCTGGAGTTACAAACAAGTGAGCATCATTCAAGCTCATTTCACGTACCCGTTGCAAACCAGATAGGGCACCAGACTTCTCAAAACGGTGCATCATTCCAACTTCGGCAATACGGATTGGCAACTCACGGTAAGAGTGAACATGGTGACGGTAAACTTGGATGTGGTGCGGACAGTTCATTGGACGCAAAACAAACTCTTCTCCATCTTCCATGTGCATCACTGGGAACATATCATCTTTATAGTGATCCCAGTGACCAGAAATCTTATAAAGCTCAGAACTTGCTACTGGTGGGGTGTAAACGTGCTGGTAGCCAGCAGCCAACTCACGGTCCACGATATAACGCTCCAAGACCCGACGCACAGTTGCTCCATTTGGAAGCCAGAATGGCAATCCTTGCCCAACTTCTTGGCTGATCATAAAGAGGTCAAGCTCTTTTCCAAGTTTACGGTGGTCACGCTCTTTGGCTTCCTCACGCATCTTGAGGTAGGCATCTTGTTCTTTTTTATCGAACCAAGCAGTTCCATAAATCCGTTGCATCATTGGGTTCTCACTCTTACCACGCCAGTACGCCCCTGCAACATTCAAAAGATGGAAGATTTGAATATGACCAGTTGTTGGCACGTGAGGACCACGACAGAGATCCACGTACTCACCCTGTTGATAGACGGTCAAACCACCCTCATCGTCCTTATGCTCCTCAATCAATTCCAATTTATAAGGATCATTGTGGAAGATTTCCTTAGCCTCTTCTTTTGAAACTTCAGAACGCACACTTGGGAAGTTTTCCTTCACGATTTTGTGCATTTCTTCTTCAATTTTGGCCAAATCTTCATTGGAAATTTGCCCCGCTTCATTATCGGTATCATAGTAGAAACCGTCTTGGATCGCCGGACCAACCCCTAGGCGAATATCTGGGAAATGACGCTTAGCCGCTTGGGCAAACAAGTGGGCTGCCGAATGCCGCAAAACTGGAAGGGCATCTTCGTGGTCTGGCGTTACAATTTCCAAGTCCCCATCTTGATAAATGGCACGAGTTGTATCAATCAACTTCCCGTTCAATTTACCAGCCAAGGCCTTTTTAGCCAAGGACTTGCTAATACCTTCAGCAATCTCTACAGTTGTAATTCCATCTTGATACTCCCGAACTGCACCATCTGGAAATGTAATTTTTACCATATTTCTGCTCCTTTAAATCTAGTAGACAACTACCCGCAACAAACAAAAAAGCGACCTCCTTAAAAGGACGTCGCAACGTGGTTCCACCTTCGTTTATACCTAGTTAGCCCAGGTACCTCATTCTTGGTTCTAACGTAACCACCGTTTTATGTTTGCATAAAATCTTCCCGAGTAGTACCTTCTAACCCTCCTATGCACTTCCACCAACCGTGCACTCTCTTCAAGAAGTTCTGTTAAAAGACGTGTCTCTAAAAATGATTATAACAGACCCTTTTCAAAAAGACAAGGAAAATCTAGTTTTTTCTCCGACCTGGATAAGGCAAACGTTTGGCTTGTTCGCGAGAAATCCGAATCACCCGCCTAGATCCTTGCACCGGCAAGGCCGCAACCTTGAGCGGGAAGCCAGCAATCGCCTTAACAAAACGCGCCCGCGGTCTGAGTGACCCGACCCCCTGACCTTTCAAATAGCCCTTCCGGATCGAAAGGTCTAAATAGTACTGATAGACCTGCAAGCCAAAATTCTCAGCGGAAATCTCAAAAAGCTTGTTCTGCCACTCCTGCTCCTGAGGATAAGGAGTGGCCAAAAGTGCTTCCAAGATGGCTCCACCCAAGTCCTCTGGTGTTTGGTAGAGGGTTCCAAACATTTTGTTTGAAATCAAACTGTCTAAATAAGGATTAGACTGGGCAATAATTGGTGTCCCACTAGCCAGACTTTCTAAAAAGGTAAGGCCTTGGGTCTCACTCGTTGAGGCTGAAACAAAGAAATCCGCCATCCGGTAATAGAGCACTGTCTGTTCTGGAGGCACCATCCCGACAAAGAGCACCCGGTGCTCCACACCAACTTCTCGGGCCAAGGCTTTCAAATTCCCTAGATGCGGGCCGTCTCCCGCCACGATCAAACGCACCGCATCATTTTCTCGTAAGACCTCTGGTAGAGCACGGATAATCGCTTGAATATTTTTCTCATAGGAAATCCGCGACAGACTTAGGAGAATCTTGGCATCCGAAGCCAGAGCCAGAGACTCCCGTAACTCCTGGATAGCCTCTTTTTGAGATTCCGCTTGAATAAAGCGATCCAGCTCAATCCCCGTCGGAATCACGCGCTTCTCTGGCTCCACACCATAGCGAACCAACAGATTATAGACAATCTCACTGGGACAGACCACTCCATCCACTTCGTCCAGGAAGGTACGCACCATATATTTGATCATAGCTGGGCGAATCAGCAAGCCCTTAGCAATATAATGGACATAATCCTCATATTGGGTGTGGTAGGTATGAATGACCGGAATCTCCAATTCCCGTGCGATCCAAAGTCCCAAAAACCCCAAGGCAAACTCCGTATGGGTATGAATCAACTCCAGGCGGTGCTCCTTGGCCAAGGACAAGGCCTTGCTGAATCCCCGATAGGCAACCCGCCGGTCTTTAAAAGCAAAAAATGGAACACTAGGAATCCGAATAATCCGATGTTCTGCCACAGAATCAGCATCCACATCGCGATCTGTCGTGGTAAAAATAAATACATCATGTCCCTGCTCCTCAAGCTCTTCCCTGAGGGTTCGGATACTTGTTGCTACACCAGACACCTGTGGAAAGTAGGTATCTGTGAACAATCCAATTCTCATCTTACATCTCCAATACTTGACGATAAACCGTCACCAATTGCTGGGCCACCTGATCCATAGACCGACTTTCCGCCACCTGGTAGCCCCGTTCACGCTTGTCTACCTGTCCAGCTAGAATGGCTTGGATTCCTGCCACGAATTCCTCATTGTTCTTCCCTAGCGTAGCTGACTGCTCATCAACCCAGCCCTGATAGACGGGAATATCCCGCAAAACAACATGCTGATGACTGGCTAGCGCCTCCAAAACAACAATCCCTTCGGTCTCCTCATAACTTGGGAAAAAGAAAAGACTGCTTCCACTCATAGCTCCCTGGAAAATAGCTCCCTTAAAGTAACCGGGAAAATGGACATTTGCGGGATGATCACCCGAAACAACCCTGCGAATTTCACGCGGAATCATCCATTTATTGATCCCACCAAACCAGATAAATTGCACATCTGGTAACTGCTTAGCCACTTCAACAAAATCCAAGATGCCTTTGCGTTTGAAAAAAAGACCGGCACAGACCACAACCGGCTGTCCTTTCTCCAAGCCAAAGTGCTTGTAGAAAACCTGTTCTTTTTGCGGATCTGGTTGATACTTCCTTAAATCAATTCCATTTGAAATCGCCACAATTGGGGTGTCAACCCCGTAGCCACGAATCAACTCTTTGGAATATTCCGTTGGTGTAATAATAAAATCAGCTAGCTGATACATGTGTTTGAGGTAAGCACCAACAGCTGGAGCCAAGAGATTGGAACCAATAAAGGAATTGGCAAAATCTTCCCGGGTCGAGTGGCCGTGGACAATGACCTTTTTCCCCTGCCGCTTAGCCTGGTGCAAGAGACGAAGACTCTTAGGGCCATAGGTGTTGATGTGAACCAAATCGTATCCAGTTGATGGATCTGTCGTATAGGGAATCCCTGCTAGGTCAAGGGCCCGCATTTGATGCGAAAGAGCGCGACCAATTCCTGACTTCTCAAGAACCGTCTTGCCTTCCAAATACAGTAGAACTTTCATACTCATATTATAAACAAAAGCCATTCAAAATAAAAGTCGGAGCCGAAAAAAGGGACCCTGGTCAGCAGGAATCCCTTACATGCTTTAGTTAGACGAGCGTGTTGACTGGCGTTCGCTCAAGCCATGAGCCAATTGAACTTCGCGTTCCTCAACTTCTTCCTTGTTCATGATCTTGGTCAACATCCGCATGGAGATGGCCCCAATATCGTATAGAGGTTGACGAATGGATGTCATATTTGGCCGACTGTACAAGGTGATTTGTGAGTTATCACTGGTAATCAATTCGAAATCTTCTGGAACTCGAATCCCTTTATCGCTCAGACCATTGAGTAGACCAACAGCCAATTCATCGCCGGATACAATTGCCGCAGTGGCTCCAGATACGATGACCCGTTCGGCCAAGGCATAGCCTTCCTCATAATTGTGTTTGGCTTCAAAAATAAGACCTTCGCTATACGCATACTTGGCTTTTTTAAGACCATCCCGATAGCCTGGTAAGCGCATTTTACCATTGATATCATCCACCAAGGGACCTGTCACAAAAGCAATTTTTTCATTTCGTTCGGCCAAGTACTCCACCGCATCCGCTGTTGCTTGGCGGTAGTCAATGTTAACACTTGGTAATTGCTGCTCAATATCCACGGTTCCTGCTAGAACAACAGGGGTCCGAGAACGTGAAAACTCGGAACGAATCTTTTCAGTCAGGTGGTACCCCATGAAAATGATTCCATCCACCTGTTTTGAAAATAGGGTGTTGACAACCGCCACTTCCCGATCATCATCCTCATCGCTACTCGCCAAAACAATGTTGTATTTATACATTTCTGCGATATCTTCGATTCCTTTAGCTAGACTAGCAAAATAGGAAGAAGTGATATTTGGAATCACAACTCCTACCGTTGTTGTCTTCTTGCTCGCTAAACCACGAGCCACCGCATTTGGACGGTAGTCTAGGCGATCAATCACGTCTAAAACTTTTTTGCGAGTATTTTCTTTTACATTTTTATTTCCATTTACAACTCGACTAACAGTCGCCATGGAAACACCAGCTTCACGGGCGACATCATAAATGGTTACGGTATCGTCAGTATTCATAGATTAACCTCCCAATTCTATTTTGAAAATAACGCTTTCACCTTCGCACAAGTATAGTTTATCATTTTTTGGAAACACTTTCAAATATTTTGAGATTTTTTTCTAAAAAAGACAATTCATTCCCCATTGCATAATTTGAAGATTTTTGACACAATAGAGATATAAGATAATTGATATAGGAGGTTAAATATGAAGAGCACTGTTGACTTACTTCGTTCTCGCATGCGCGAGCAAGGCATCGATTTGGCAATCATTTCAGATCCAACGAGCATCGCCTATCTAACGAACTTTCAATCGGATCCTCATGAGAGACAATTCTTCTTCTTTCTTCCGCTTGAAGGCAGTCCAACCTTGTTTACACCTGAACTGGATCGGGATCGTGCCAAGGCCTTCGTTTCTTACAATATTGTGAGCTACCACGATTCGGAAAATCCTTGGCAAAAGATTCAAAGCTTCCTATCTCGTGAACGCTATCGCATTGGCTTAGAATTTCAACACCTCCGTCTGCGGCAATATTACGAACTCATGCAAATTTTGACGGGACAGATTGTCGATCTCAGTCCAACCATCGAGCAAATCCGCTTGTATAAAACACCTGCAGAGCTAGAACTCCTGCGAAAGGCCGGACAAATGGCCGACCACGCTCTCTCACTCGGCTTTGAGGCCATTGCCAAAGGGAAAACAGAGCTAGACATTATCGCAGCCATTGAGGGACCCTTACGCAGTCAGGATGTGTCCATGAGTTTTGAAACCATGGTGCTGGCTGATAGACATGCAGCCGATCCCCATGGAATCCCAACCAACCGTCCCCTCAAAAACAAATCCCTCCTCCTCTTTGATCTAGGGACCTGGCACCAAGGCTATGCCAGTGATGTCAGCCGCACTGTTGCCCTCGGCCAGCCAACGGTGCTCCAAGCCACCATCTATGATATCGTTCGAGAGGCTCAGTTAGCTGCCATCGATGCCATTAAACCGGGAGTCACAGCTGGTCAAATTGATGCAGTAGCTAGGGATATTATCACAAAGGCCGGTTATGGCGAGTACTTCAACCATCGCTTGGGACATGGAATTGGCCGAAGCCTCCATGAGTTCCCTTCCATTAATCAAGGGAATCCCCTCGTGCTAGAAGAAGGCATGACCTTCTCCGTTGAACCTGGAATCTACCTTCCGAACAAGGTTGGGGTGCGGATCGAAGACTGTGGTGTCGTCACCAAGACAGGCTTCGAAACCTTTACCCATACCCCAAAAGAACTTCTCAAAATAAAATTATAAAAATAGGTGAGCCCCGCTCACCTATTTTTACTTATCCTAAAATGCTACCATTAGGAATGCTACCATCCACCATCATAACCGCTAACCGGTCCTCAAATTCGGCAGAGAGAATCATTCCCTGACTGACCAGCCCCATCATTTTCCGAGGCTTCAAATTCGCGACAATTTGTAATTTTTTCCCAAGTAACACTTGTGGATCTGGGTAATAGGCCGCAATCCCGGATAGGATCTGACGATCCTGGCCGTCGCCAGCATCCAAGCGGAAGGCCAATAGCTTATCGCTACCTTCAACCCGCCAAACATCCTTAACCTCAGCCACGCGGATCTCAACCTTATCAAAATCCTCAAACTTAATCGCCTTTTTATTCAGCAATAGGTCAACATTGGCAGGATCCCAGGCCTCTTCTTTTTGACCACCAGCCATTTGTGATTGAATATAGGCAATTTCTTCCTCCATGTCCAAACGCGGGAAGATTGGTTGTCCCTTGGCCAGAACCTGAGTCCCAGCTGGAATGTTTCCAAAGGCTAGTCCTTCTAAGCTGCTAATTTCAGCCAAGCCCAATTGGTTCAGAATCGAACGGCTTGTTTCCATCATGAAGGGCTGGAGAAGGGCAGCAATCCATTGCAGACTGGCTACCAGATGGCTCATGACACTAGCCAACTGCTCACGGTCTCCCTCTTCCTTGGCTAATACCCAAGGCTGGGTCTCATCAATATACTTGTTGGTCCGCATGATAAATTTCCAAACCGTTTCCAGAGCACGTGGCAGATTGACCGCTTCCATCTGCTTATGGAACTCTTGGAGGGTCTCCTGCGCCTTGGCTTCCAAATCCCCATCAAAGGCGGTTACACCAGCCACAAAAGCCGGAACCTGACCATCAAAGTACTTATTGACCATAGCCACCGTCCGATTGAGCAAGTTTCCTAGGTCATTGGCCAATTCATAATTAATCCGGCCTAGGTAATCTTCCGGTGTAAAGGTTCCATCAGAACCTACAGGAAGGGAGCGCACCAAATAGTAACGCAGAGCATCCAAGCCGTAACGCTCTACTAGCATCTCCGGATAGACAACATTCCCTTTAGACTTGGACATTTTACCATCTTGCATGACGAACCAGCCATGGGCAATCAATCGTTTTGGAAGCGGTAGATCTAGCATTTTCAAAATAATTGGCCAATAAATCGAGTGGAAACGCAGAATATCCTTCCCAAGCATATGGATATCTCCCGGCCAGAACTTAGCAAAGTTACCATCCGTATCCTGTCCATATCCTAAGGCTGTGATATAGTTGGCCAAGGCATCAATCCAGACATAGATGACATGTTTCGGATTCGAAGGAACCGGCACACCCCAGGTAAAGCTTGTCCGTGACACAGCCAAGTCCTCCAAGCCGGGCTCGATAAAGTTCCGCAACATCTCATTCATCCGCCCATCCGGACTGATAAACTCAGGATGCTCTTTGAAATAATCCGCCAACCACTGGGAGTATTTACTCAAACGTAGGAAGTAGGATTCCTCGGAAACCCATTCAACCTCATGGCCTGAAGGGGCAACCCCTCCGATAACTGTCCCTTCCTCATCCCGGAAGACTTCGATCAATTGCGTTTCCGTAAAGAACTCTTCATCAGAAACAGAATACCACCCTGAATATTCGCCCAAATAAATATCATCTTGAGCTAAGAACTTTTCAAAAATCTGCGCTACCACAGCCTCATGATCCGCATCTGTCGTCCGAATAAAGCGGTCATAGGAAATATCCAACAGCGACCACAACTCCTGAACATCCTTGGCCATACCATCCACATAAGCCTGAGGCTCAAGCCCCGCATCCGCAGCCTTGTCTTGGATCTTCTGGCCATGTTCATCCAAACCCGTCACAAAGAACACATCAAAGCCCATCAAGCGCTTATAACGTGCCAAAACGTCACTCGCAATTGTCGTATAAGCCGACCCAATATGCAAGCGCCCACTCGGATAATAAATAGGCGTACTAATATAAAAAGTTTTATCAGACATTCTTCACTCCTCAAAATTACTCCCTTTATTATACCACGCTCCAAAAGCCACAAGCAAACCCAAAATAGAGAATTCTAGGGACTTCCGACTTTATCACCTAAAAATAGACAAAGACCAGCTAATCCCTTGTGCCCCAAGGGATTTGACTAGTCTTTTTTCTTATTTGGGTGTTGTATATGGAGCCTTAGCCTAGTTTTTTAGCTCTTCAAATTTGACAAAACCTTTAGTCCATTCAATACCAAGGAGCTTGTTTAGTTTTTGCATATCAGGACCTTCTTGAAGACGGTAGTAATTGTCTTGTAATCTGCTTGCTTTAGCGCTATTCAAGGCATTAACCACTCTTTCTGGGCTCATCTTCCATCCAATCTGATGTTGGATAAGACGAAGATGTACAAGTGCTATAAAACAAGTAAGAAAATGAGCTTGAATATGGTTCTCTGTCCAAACATAGACCGGTCTGCTTTCTAATTCTGTTTTTCAAACCCAAAATAGAGAATTCTAGGGACTAAATTGCACCCAAATCCTATGATACAAGTAAAGGGTAGACAACGGCACAGACTTGATTTCACAAACAAAAAAGGGCTCTATAATTTCTATAGTGGGTAACAACCCAAAATAGAGATTGTAGGACCTTTTCAGATACCAAAAAAGTCCCACATGATCTATAATGAATAGCGACGAAACCAACATTAGGAGAATCATATGGAACTTATTCATAATACCACAGAATTACTCGGAATTACAGACAAAAATATCAAAATTACCTTTTACTATAAAAGA
>NZ_JACBXX010000073.1 GCF_013415245.1 Streptococcus danieliae
GATGCGTCTATGATAAGTAGCGTAGTCTTTATTTCTAAGAGCTAATCTCAATTCAGTTTCTTGTTGTTTATCTAATTTCAATTTCATACAATCTATTATAATTCAAAATTCGATTTTTATTTAGTATGACTTATCAAAACCTTGCGAGGTTTAGTTCCTTCCGCCGGTCCAATGACCCCTGCCTGTTCCAACTCTTCCATTAAGCGCGTTGCCCGATTAAAGCCAACCGATAAACGCCGCTGGATCATAGAAGCTGAGGCTTTCTGGGTTTCAATGACCAAGGTCTTGGCCTGGTTAAAGAGCGGATCTCCTTGACTAGAGCCACTACCTCCACCCTCCTCCAACTCACTAACCTCTCCTGGATCAAAGGCCTCGTCATAATCAACCTCTGCCTGTTCTTTAATGTAATTGACCAACCGTTCAACAGCCTCGTCCGAAATAAAGGATCCTTGGAGCCGCACTGGATGATTCTCATCAATCGGTTTAAAGAGCATATCGCCCCGCCCCAAGAGCTTCTCAGCCCCATTTTCATCCAGGATAGTCCGACTATCCGTTCCACTGGAAACAGCAAAGGCCACTCGGCTGGGCACATTGGCCTTGATTAAGCCACTGATAACATCCACGCTTGGTCGCTGGGTTGCTAGAATCATATGGATCCCCGCTGCACGCGCCTTTTGCCCCAAACGAATAATGGCATCCTCGACTTCCTTGCTGGCTACCATCATCAGATCAGCCAACTCATCCACAATCACCACAATGAGAGGTAGAGGTACTTCTTTTAACTCCGAATTCTGGTTGTGGGCTGCCACGCGTTCATTATAGCCCTGAATATTCCGCGCTCCCACTTTCGAAAAACGTTGGTAGCGGTCTTCCATCTCATCCACCACTTTTTGCAGGGCACGACTGGCCTTACGGGGATTGGTCACCACCGGGATCAAGAGATGGGGAATATCATTGTACACAGACAGCTCCACCATTTTAGGATCAATCATCAGAAACTTGACCTGGTCTGGACGCGCCTTCATCAAAATACTGGCAATAATCCCATTAACGGCCACCGATTTTCCAGATCCCGTCGAACCCGCCACCAATAAATGTGGCATCTTGGCTAGATCAAAACTACGAACCTGGCCATTCACCGCCTTCCCAAGCGGCAATTCCAAGAGTTTGGCTGGGTCGAGTTTGGCTTGTTCCCAAAGTTCCCGGAAACCAACCGTCGCCACCTCACTATTGGGTACTTCAATTCCGACCAAGGATTTTCCTGGAATGGGAGCTTCAATCCGCACATCTTTGGCTGCCAAGGCCAGGGCTAAATCATCCGCGAGATTAGAAATCCGGTTCACCCGAACCCCCACTGCCGGCTTGATTTCATACTTGGTGACCGAAGGTCCAATCTCAGCCCGCTCCACCTTGGCATCGATAGAGAAGGAAGCAAAGGTCGATTCCAGAATACGGACATTTTCCCGGACCTGTTGTTGCTCCCGTGCCTGACTCTTGGCTTTTTCCTTGGGAAAGAGATTGATGCTAGGCAATACATAGGGACCCAAGGGACTGCTTTCTAATCTTTCCGGGAAGGGCAACTCCTCTTCTAGGATCTCCACTTCTTCCAAGTAAATAGCTGGTTCCTCAGGCAGGGGCCCCGAATCCAGGATCTCGCCAGTTTCCAAATCAACTAGGGGTAAGGGAGCTTCAGGGACTAGCTCTTTTTCAGGAAGGACAGCCAACTCTTGCTGTTCTTCCTCTCTTATTCTTTTGGCCTCAAGCCGTCGCTGGCGCTCCCGCAAATACAGGCTTTCCCCTGCTTCTGTCAACTGCTGATAAGTATTCAAGAGCCAATCCCCCACATCGTAGACGGAAAGTTGGCTGAGCAAGAGACTTCCCAGAGCCAAAAAAAGCGCGCCAATAAAATAAGAACCAATATTGGAAAATAAAAAAGCGACCGGAATATAAAGCAGGAGCCCCAACAGCCCGCCACCCACAAATTGCGTCACTTGCAATCCCAGCAGTTCACTGCTCAGAATACCCAACTGGGCATTGACCAATCCCACCTCAGCTGGAAGCTGGCCAAACAAATAGGCTTCCCAAATCAGCAGCAACCCTGCAAAAATCGAGGCCACCCCAGGCCAAAAACCGGGACGATCCCGTAGCCATTTAAAGGTAAAGAGATAGATAAAAAGTGCCACGAGAAAGACGGGAGTCAGACTCCCAACACCCCAACGAATTAAATTATAAAGCGTACGACCAAAAGCCCCCACTTGTAGGAGGGCGATCACAATTAAAACCGCTAGACCAAGGGAGATAAACATCCGCCGAATTGCGGCCTGTCTAGCCTGCTCAGCCTTGCTAGGTCTTCTCGTTTTAGTACCTGTAGTTTTCTTTTTACTTGCCATGTTTCTATTATACCATCTCGTGGCTCTTATCCCCACATGGAGACAAGGAAAGGATTTTTCTACAATTCCGTATCCAACTGCTTGCGCATTTGATTTTCCTTATGCCCTTCATAGAGCTCCCAAAGAAACTTCACAATTTCCTTTAAAATCGAATATAAAGGTATAGCCACAATCATGCCGACAATTCCATAGATATTACTCGATAATAGGAGTAAGACCATGATCGTAATCGGATGAACCTTCATCACCCCTCCCACAATCCGAGGGTAGAGAATATTTCCATCCACCTGTTGCAAAATCAGCATATAGACCAAGGCAATCAGCATCTTCTGCGGATCCAAAAAGGCATAGGTAATCACCATGGGAATGAGGCCAATGGTTGGTCCCACATAGGGAATCAAATTACAGAGGCCTGAGAAAATTGCGAAAATCAAGGCATAGCGAATCCCAATAATCGAGTAGCCAGCCAAGGTCAGACTGAAAATAATCAGGGCATCAATGGAAATTCCGCTAATATAACGAGCAATCGTTTTATTCAAGGTAACCAGTAAAGAAGCAATCCCCAAGGAATCCCGCTTCAGAACCGTCCGCTGTAACATGGGCAGGAATTTTTTACCATCTAATAGGAAATAAACCAAGAAAATCGGCGTCATAATCAAAACAAAGGCTGTATTGATCACTGCTGAAAATAGACTACCCAGACTCGTCGTCACATTATTGAGGATATTCTGCAAAATATCCACATAAGACAGGTTGAGGTCGGACACCGTTTTTTGCAGATCCACATTCCGTAAGAGGGGCTCTTGGGCTAAATTATTGACCAGGGACTGAGCTTCCTTGTAAATCCCCTGACTGGCAGCAATCAAACTGGTTAACTGATGGATCAAAATCGGCAGCAAATAAACCACTGCCCAGACCACAAGCCCAATCACACCCGCAACCGCTAAAAGGCTACCAATGCCCCGCTTAATTTTAAAAATTCGCTCCATACCTTCCACAATCGGATTGGTAATGTAATAAAAAAAGGCGGCTAAGATAAAGGGAATTAAAATGGTATTTAAGACCCGAACAGCCGGTGTAACAATCTCCCCCATCTCTCGCCACAAAAAGAGAACGAGACTACAGAGAAGTATTTCGACCGTCCAAAAAAATAATTTACTCTTTTGAAACATCGCATCCTCCTTTCCTTATTCTAGCATAATTGTGGTATGATTTTAGAAGAATATTTCAATCCAAGAAAGAGGTGGCTCTTCGTGCGCCGTTTTTTTAACTACTTAAGTCAGTTCGGAACCTACCTAGTGCTCCTACTAGCCGGACTCTTTTGTACCTTCTTTAGTTTTTCAACCTTATTTGTCACAAGCTCTATCCCCATAAAAATTTCTGAGGGAGTGCTTTTCCAAACCAATCCCTGGTTTTTCCTTCCCTGCTTAGGACTCTTTATCTGGGGCTTGGTACGTCTGCGACCTGCCTTTGAAAAACTGTCTGACAAGCAATTTTTTAAAATTCTAACCGTCTTATATCTCCTCATGGGGGCCTACTTGCTCTTTAATGTGGAGGGACAAATCCGAGCGGATGCTAAACATGTCTACAAGGCTGCACTGGCCTTTAATCAGGGCAATTTTGAATCCTTGACCACCATCGGTGCCTACATGTACCGAAATCCCCATCAGTTAGGACTCCTTAGCCTGGAGCGCATCTATGCCGCAATTCTCCCAACCACCTATTTGGCCTTTGGCATGAATCTGGTCTGGACCCTGACCAATAACTATTTAATCTGGCGGTTGGGCCGCACCTGGGGACTGAGTCAGCTAGCACGAAATTACCTGCTCTTCTTCTGCTTTGCCTTCCTTCCCCATTTCTTCTTTATTCTTTTTGTCTATGGCAGTACCGTTGGTTTAACCGCCTGCCTGCTCAGCCTGACCTGCTACCAAGCCTTTGCTAAAAAGGAACAGATTCGCTATGGACTCTTGTCTGCTGTTTTCCTGGGTATCGCTTGTGTCATCCGAAACAACTACATGATTTTTGGCTTAACAATCTTGGGGATTTTAACCCTGTCGATCCTCAAAAAATTCAGTTGGAAAAAAGTATTGGTTGGAGTCAGCTGCGTCCTCTGTATGGTAGGCATGAACAAGGCCGTTCTATCTTACTATGAAGGGGTTATCGGTCAAGAGATTGGCCCGGGAACTCCCAAAATTGCCTATGTCACCATGGGACTCCGAGATGATCCAAACCGCAAGACCCTGGGAGGCTGGTATGACGGTTACAATACCAAAATTCTCCAACGCAACAATTTTAATGAAGAACAAGCCACAGATATGGCCAAACGCGACTTACGCAAACGGATCGTTACCTTCCTTAAAAATCCGCTGTATGCTGGGCGTTTCTTTTTCCAAAAAGTCTATTCCACTTGGACCGAGCCTACCTTCCAGTCCATCTGGACTGGCCCCAATCGTTGGGAGCGGAACCAGGAAACCTTTACGCCACTCCTCCAGTCTCTTTATGAGGGACTCAGCGCTTATCGGATTTTCCACTTTTTGATGAGTCTGCTCCTATGGACCCTCTATACAACAGCTGCCATCTACCTCTTTCACCTCCTACGGAATATCCAACCCGATTTTCCTTCCACACAATTAGCCGGGGCGATCTTCCTAATCGGCGGTTTTCTCTTCCACCTCATTTGGGAAACCAAAAGCCAGTATGTCTATATGTACATTCTCCTTTTGACCCCCTATGCAGCACAAGGATTTGAAATTCTCCTCTCCTATTTGGACAAACGAAAAAAAGCAGCCAAGTAAGGCTGCTAGCAGACAAACTTCCGTGTGAGGTTTGTCTTTTTTTAGATTTTAAAAAAGGAAATCTCAACCAGGAGATTTCCTTTTTAGCCATTCGTACTAATCCACAACGGTCAAGTCTAGATGACCAACGCCACTGCCATATTCCACACGGTACTGTCCCTTTTCCAAGTGGGGTGGGATAATAAAGGTACCGCTGGAGACTTGTTGGCCTTTTTTAAAGGTTTTGCCATGACTAGCTAGCTTTTTCACCAACCAGCTGACGGACTCTAGGGGATTGCCTAAAACTTGAGCAGACAGGCCTTGGCCGAGAACTTCTCCATCCTTGTAAAGAACACCTGTAATTTGAGCCAGTTCCTCTACTGTGAAGCGGCCTTGCAAATCCTGCTCTTCTCCGTATAGGATCCGACCAGCCACAGCACTATCGGACACGACCAAGTATTTGCTGAGACTTGGGAACCACGCTTTGAAACGCGCATCCGGTACCTCAATCCCCGGTGCAAGGGTCAATTTATCCAGTAAGTCTTCCAAGGAATCCTCGGGGGATAGGTCTTCTTTGGCCCGGAATACCAACTCGATTTCAATCAAGGGCTCTAACAAATCCTGCAAAGATAGGGTGACAGGTCCTTTTACAAATTGAGAAACAGTTTCCTGACCATAAAACGGTTCTGTTGAGTCAAACATCCGTTGGGTTTCTTCACTCGTCAAACTGACCTTATAGCCCTGAACCTCTTCGCCTCTTAGAGCGACAAAGGCATCTTGAACTTGGTAGGCTGTTTCAATATCCTGTACAAGTCCATCCAATTCCTCCATGGCTAATGGTTCCCGTTGATCCAAGGCCTGGAAAAGTTTTTGGGACACCTCTGCGACCACATTCTCCTGTTCTTTCATAAGCTATACCTCCTAGTTTCTGCTTTTATTATAGGAGCTTTTTTCTGAAAAATCAATGGATTTTCAGAAAATTTCCTATTTTTCTGAAAATTTTGCAAAACAAAAGTCCTTAGAAAACCATTCCTAAGGACTTTTCATCTATTACAACTGCGTCTCTGAGGCAGCCTGGAAGGTCTGCTCTAGCAGCATGGCAATGGTCATGGGACCAACGCCACCTGGAACAGGTGTTAAAAAGGCGGCCTTCTCCTTTACGGCCTCAAAATCGACGTCGCCAATCAGTTTTCCTTCTGGACTCCGATTCATCCCGACATCAATAACAACCGCCCCGTCTTTGACAAAGTCTGATCCTACAAAATGACCACGACCAATGGCAACAACTAGGATATCTGCCTCACGAGCTACTTGAGCTAGATTCTCTGTTTTGGAGTGGGCCACGGTTACTGTCGCATCTGCTGCTAACAACATCTCTGCCATCGGTTTGCCGACAATATTACTGCGGCCAATGACCACCGCCTTTTTACCCGCAGGGTTAATCTCATACTCTTCCAGTAAGGCCATAATCCCAGCTGGTGTCGACGGGACCCGTAAGGGATCTCCGGTCCACAAACGACCGACATTAAAAGGATGGAAACCGTCAACATCTTTGCGAGGATCGATAGCCTCTAAAACAAGATCTTCCCGAATTTGTGGGGGCAGGGGCAATTGCACCAAGATTCCGTGAACTTCTGGATCCTGGTTGAGATCTGCTAGTAGGGCCAGCAAATCTGTTTCAGTCATCGTTTCCGGATAACGTAAGATCCGACTTTCAAAGCCGGCTTCCACCGCTGCCTTTTCTTTATTGCGTACATAAACCTGGCTGGCAGGATTCTCTCCGACCAGAACAACTACCAAACAAGGCTTAATTCCTTGCTCGGCTAGCAGTTGAGCTGTTTTTTCAGCTAAACTCTTTCTTTTTTTAAGAGCCAAGGCTTTTCCATCTAACAGTTGCATGTGCGACCTCCCCTAATATATCCTCTCAAGCTTAGGCTTTACAAAACCTTACTGAGGAAATTTCTCGTCCGTTCTTCTTGACTATTATCAAAGATAGCTTCAGGACTACCATCTTCAACAACAAAGCCACCATCCATGAAAATAACCCGATCGGCAACCTCACGCGCAAAGCCCATTTCGTGGGTAACAATCACCATGGTCATCCCAGACTCCGCCAATTCCTGCATAACTGCCAATACCTCACCCACCATTTCTGGGTCCAAGGCTGAGGTTGGTTCATCAAACAAGAGCAAGTCTGGATCCATGGCCAGACCACGCGCAATCGCAATCCGTTGTTGTTGACCACCGGAGAGGGATTGTGGATAAGCGTTGGCCTTATCGGGTAGACCGACCTTAGCTAGTAGTTCCATTCCCTTGGCTTCCGCTGTCGCCTTGTCCATTCCCTTGGTTTTAATCGGTGAAAGGGTGATGTTTTCCAAGACCGTCATATTGGGAAAGAGATTAAATTGTTGGAAGACCATCCCCATTTTCTCCCGCATTTTAAAGAGGTCATTTTTCGGATCCGTGATATCCACACCTTCAAAGTAGACATGGCCCTTGGTCGCCTCTTCTAACAGGTTCATGGACCGCAGGAGAGTTGATTTCCCACTCCCTGACGGACCAATGATAACCACCACTTCACCACGGTGGATTTCCAAATCAATCCCTTTTAAAACTTCATTTTTTCCGAAGTACTTGTGAAGAGCTTCAATTTTTAAAATGGTTTCAGTCATTATTTCTTCTCCTCTTGTTTGAGTCGATTTTCAAATGTTTTTAAGCCCAAGCCCAACAAGCTGGTTAGGGCAAGGTAATAGGCGGCTGCCACCAAGAGTGGGGTTAGGGCCTGGTAAGTGGTTGTGGCTACTGTTTGTGCGCCATTCCAAAGTTCCATAACACCAATGGTCGCCAACAAGGAACTATCTTTGACAATGGTCACAAATTCATTCCCAAGGGCTGGTAAAATATTCTTAACGGCTTGGGGCAAAACTACATAACGCATGGCATTGGCTGGACGAATCCCCAAGGAATAAGCTGCTTCCAATTGTCCCTTAGGAACCGCATTGATACCAGCCCGAACGGTTTCTGAAACATAGGCACCGGAGTTCATGGATAAAATGACAATCCCGGGAATCAACCGTGTCAAATCGACCTGCAAAATCCCAATCTGAATCGACGGTGCTGTCAAATGGGTTAGGGCGAAGGCAATCATAATTTGCACCAACATCGGTGTCCCACGGAAAACCCACACATAAACATTAGCCAGCCAGCGCAATACAGTCCAGTTAGAACGTTGAGCAAAGGCTAAGAGAATTCCTAAGATGGTGCCAAAAAAGACAACAAAGATAGATACAATAACAGTAACCAGGGCCCCGTAATTAAAGTAGGGCAAAAACTGTGGTAAAAATGAAAATGACATGAAAATCCCTTCCAACAAAAAATGTAAATATGCCCTTATTCTACCAAAAAGCCTACTGGCGAACAAGTTCATTCCGCACTGGATAAAAAGAGGAGTGAAACAAAAATTGTCTCACTCCTTTCACGAAGGCTTAATACAAAAGTTCGTAAATCTCCATTGCAATCAAATCAATGCTATCAAAAGTGAAGGTCTCACGTGCTTCAACATCGCGCAAAGTAAAGATTGAACCGAGCTCTTCGTCCTGGCTATAGGAAACTTCGGCAACGACAACACCGTCTCGTTCAAAATTTCGTTTCAAATTGCCGCCATCTGTCGCCATCTTTTCAAGACGATTGATAATGCGTACCAAATGTGATTCCATTACGTTTCTCCTATTTATTAAATTCCTAATCAAGTATACCATAGAATTCCTCAAAATTCTAGGAGACTTCCTCATTCCTGTCCCTTTTTACCATCAAAATGGACTGGGGAGCGGTAACAGGGCTGCTAAAATCCCCCAAACTTTTCTCCATCCAAATCATGTCATACCAGCGCTGAAACTTATAACCAGCTTGGGGAAAATGGGCGACCTGCTTGTAGCCACGCTTGGCATGAAATAACTCACTAGACTTGGAACTATAGGGATCTCCTTGGGAACCCACCCCAATACAAGCCTTAATCGACAAAATCCCCATTGCCTGCAATTCCTCTTCTAACCGATCATAGAGGAGGTGACCGAGTCCTTTCCCCTGCCAGTTAGGGTTCAAATAAATAGTCGACTCGACTGACCAAGCATAAGAGGCAGCTGAGCGAAAAGGACCTGCATAGCAGTAACCTAACAGTTGGTCATCTGCTTCTGCCACCAGATAGGGATAAAAAGACTGGATTTGTTCCATACGCTTTTGAAATTCTGTCAAACTCGGAGGTACATGCTCAAAGGAGATAGCCGTGTGCTCAACATAGTGGGCATAAATCGCTAGTAGTTTCTCCGCATCCTCCGCTTGGGCAAATCTTATTCGAACATCCATAAAAATCTCCTTTCTTTTATTGTAAAAAATCCCACCTCTAGGGTCAATCCCCTTCATACTTTTTACTTGCAAAGTCACAAAAAGGTGCTATAATCAATAGTAGAAGAAAATTTGACCTTTATTGACCAATAAAGAATGTCTTTAGAAATAGAAAGGATCCGTTATGCTTTGTCACAATTGTAAAATCAATGAAGCGACCATTCATCTCTACACAAGTATTAATGGTCACCAGCAACAAGTTGACCTTTGTCAAAATTGCTACCAAATTATGAAATCCGACCCTAACGCTTCTTTACTCAAGGGCTTAAATTCCAATTCTAGTGATCCACTTGGAGACTTCTTCCAAAACTTGGGCAATTTCCAACGGCCTGAGCAGGAGGAAACTGGCAAGCGACCCGGTCAAGATCAGCGGACGCGTCAAGCTAAACCACGTCCAAAAGGAATCCTAGATGAATTCGGAATCAATGTCACTGATATTGCCAAACGAGGCGACATCGATCCTGTTATCGGTCGAGATGAAGAAATTATCCGCGTTATTGAAATTCTCAACCGCCGGACCAAAAACAACCCTGTCCTCATCGGTGAACCAGGGGTTGGTAAAACAGCTGTTGTTGAGGGACTGGCTCAGAAAATTGTCGACGGCGATGTACCCCAAAAATTGCAATCCAAACAGGTCATTCGACTCGATATGGTGAGCCTGGTTCAAGGAACTGGGATCCGGGGACAATTTGAAGAACGGATGCAAAAATTGATGGAGGAAATTCGCCAGCGGGAGGATGTCATCCTCTTTATCGATGAAATCCATGAAATTGTCGGAGCCGGCAGTGCTGGTGACGGCAACATGGATGCTGGTAATATCCTCAAACCAGCCTTGGCCCGTGGCGAATTACAACTAGTAGGGGCAACAACCCTCAATGAATACCGCATCATCGAAAAAGATGCCGCCTTGGAACGCCGGATGCAACCCGTTAAGGTCGATGAACCATCCGTAGCGGAAACACTAATTATCCTCAAAGGAATTCAGAAAAAATACGAAGACTACCACCATGTCAAGTATACCGATGAAGCCATTGAAGCGGCAGCTATCCTCTCCAACCGCTATATCCAAGACCGCTTCCTACCAGATAAGGCGATCGACCTCCTCGACGAAGCTGGTTCAAAAATGAACCTGACCTTGACCTTTGTCGATCCCCAGGAATTGGATCAACGCTTGATTGAAGCCGAGCGCCTCAAAACACAGGCAACCCGTGATGAAGACTTTGAAAAAGCAGCCTACTACCGGGATCAAATTGCCAAATACAAGGAACTGCAAAAAACCGAAATCCATGATCAAGACATGCCCGTGATTACAGACAAAATCATTGAGGCAATCATCGAGCAGAAAACCAATATCCCTGTTGGTGATCTCAAAGAAAAAGAGCAATCCCAACTGGTCAACCTAGCTGACGACCTCAAGGCCCATGTTATCGGACAGGATCCTGCCATCGATAAGATCGCCAAAGCCATCCGCCGCAATCGGGTTGGACTGGGTAGCCCCAACCGGCCAATTGGAAGCTTCCTCTTTGTCGGACCAACCGGTGTTGGTAAAACCGAACTGTCCAAACAGTTGGCACTAGAACTCTTTGGTTCCACAGACAGCATGATTCGCTTTGATATGAGTGAGTACATGGAAAAACACAGCGTTGCCAAATTAGTCGGAGCTCCTCCAGGTTATGTCGGTTACGATGAAGCCGGCCAACTCACCGAAAAAGTTCGCCGCAACCCTTACTCGCTCATCCTCTTAGACGAGATCGAAAAAGCCCATCCAGATGTTATGCACATGTTCCTCCAGGTTCTCGACGATGGCCGTTTGACCGATGGTCAAGGACGAACTGTGAGCTTCAAGGATACCATTATCATCATGACCTCAAATGCTGGTACCGGTAAGGTAGAAGCTTCGGTCGGTTTTGGAGCTAGCCGTGAAGGACGCACCAACTCTGTCATAAACGAATTGGGCAACTTCTTTAGCCCCGAATTTATGAACCGCTTTGACGGTATCATCGAATTCCAAGCCCTCAGCAAAGAAAATCTGCTCCAGATTGTCGACTTGATGTTGCAAGATGTCCGGGACCGCCTCAGCAAAAATGGCATCCAACTCAGTGTCACCGATAAAGTTAAAGAAAAACTGGTAGACCTGGGCTATGATCCAAAAATGGGAGCTCGCCCACTTCGCCGAACCATCCAAGACCATATCGAAGATGCCATTACCGACTACTACCTTGAACATCCACAGGAGAAAGACTTAAAAGCCGTTATGCAGAACAGCCAGATTCTTATCAAATCTGCTCAAAAAGTGGAAAAGGTAGAATCTTAAGATTGTTCTAAAGGTGGGAATCAAACCCACCTTTTTTTCAAACGATTCCTCCACTTCCTCGCTCCCCAATTTTTTTCTTTAAAAAAAGATGAATAGAAAGAAATCATGATATAATCCCGACTTTATCACCTAAAAATAGACAAAGACCAGCTAACCCCTTGTGCCCCAAGGGATTTGGCTAGTCTTTTTTCTTATTTGGGTGTTGTATATGGAGCCTTAGCGTAGTTTTTTAGCTCTTC
>NZ_JACBXX010000056.1 GCF_013415245.1 Streptococcus danieliae
TCTATCTGTAATTCCGAGTAATTCTGTGGTATTATAAATAAGTTCCATATGATTCTCCTAATGTTGGTTTGGTCACTATTCATTATAGGTCATATGGGGCTTTTTTTGTACCTCAAAAAGCCCTATAATCCCTATTTTGGGTCGTTACCCACTATAGAAATTATAGAGCCGTTTTATTGAAGAATTTCGACATAGAGTTGGTCGGCTAAGTTTAGGGGCAGGCTGACTTTTTGTTCGGGTAACTGTAGTTCGACGGTTTGGAGAAAATTGTCCTTTTTGATCAGGTGGAAGCTTGTTCCCAAGTGGAAGTTTTGTTCTTCCAGGTAGTCGATAAAATCAGGCTGATCGGGAAAGCGGCGGAGACTATAATCTCGGCCTGTCTCTGCTTGGGAAAGCTGCTGGGTAAAGTCTTCTTGTAAAAGCTCCTGCTGGCGCGGGATGCGTCCACCGTGGGGGCAGTAGTCTGGGAACTGGAGCATGATTTCCAATTGGTTGATAAACTGGTCTGATACGCTATGCTCCAAAACTTCAGCTTCTTGATGGATGTCCTGGCTGGCATAGCCCAGATTTTGGATCAGAAAGACTTCGATCAAGCGGTGTTTGCGGTAGAGGTTGGAAACCTGCACCATGCCCTTGGCTGTGACCAGGTAGCCTTTGACCTTGTCTTTGATAATCCAGTCTTCCTGGATCATTTTTTTGAGCATTTCAGAAGTTGCTGGTTCAGAGACACCCATGAGCTGGGCAATTTCTTTGTTGGTCATTTTTCCAGGTGCCTGGCTTCGCTCATAGATTCGCTTGAGATAGTCTTCCTTGTTGGGGGTCATGCTGGGTCTCCTTTGTTTTGCGTCTAGATGATACTTCTTCACACGTCGTTAGCTTCGACTTGCTTAACTTCAGTTATGCCTGCGTCTCGCTGCCTAGTTTGAATTTAAAATCGTTTGAGTAATGATTTTAGATTGGAAGTAGTAGTAGTATAGCAAAAAAATGGACAGCTGGCCTAGCTCTTATTTCAGTCCTTCGTAGATTTTGTCGAGATTCCACTTCATCATGGTGTAGTATTGGTCTCCGTCTTGTCCTTTTTTGGCCAGGGAATCTGTAAAGATGGTGGAATAGATTTTTAGCTGGCTTTGTTCGGCTACCTGGTTCATGGCTTTGGGGGCGACCGAGGTTTCTAGGAAGAGGTGTTTGACCTTGGACTGGCGGATGGTATCGAGAATGGTTTGCAATTGTTGGGGTGTCCCCTGCGCTTCTGTGTTGATTTCCCAAATATAGGCAGGGGTGACATGGTAGGCCTTGGCAAAGTATTTAAAGGCTCCTTCCGAGGTTACTAGGAGTCGTTGCTCCTCTGGGATGTCCAGAAACTTGGACTGGGCTTCTTGGTGCAGGGCTTGGAGACGGACGATGTAGAGATCTGCATTTTTTTGGTAGAAGCTGGCATTTTGGGGGTCTTTTTCTTGGAGAGCTTTGGTGATGGTTTGGACATACTGGATTCCATTAGCCAGGTCTAACCAGGCGTGGGGGTCGGTTTCTTCTTGGTGGCCAGAGAGGTAGAGTGGGGTGACTCCTTGGCTGGCTGCAATGACATCCTTGCCAAATTGTTTGTGGCTGCTTCGAACCATTTTCGAAAACCAGCCATTACCACCGGTTTCCAGGTTCAAGCCGTTGTAAAAGACCAGGTTTGCGTCGCTGACCTTGGCAATATCTTCTGTGGTTGGTTCATACTCGTGGGGATCTTGGCCACGTGGGACAAGGCTAGAGACCTGGAGGCGATCTTGGCCGACCTGTTGGACCATATCCTCTAGGATAGAATTGGTGGTGACAACGGAGATGGCTTGGGTCTGACTTCTATCAGTAGTGCGCTCTTGATTCCCGGTCCAAGCTCCCAGAAGGAGTCCCATTCCGACTAGAGCTAGTCCGATTTGTTTCAGAACGCTTCTTTTTCCTTTTTTGGAAAAAAGAAATGAAAAGGCAAAATAAAGGGCTGCAGTTAAAACAATGGTTGGCCCAGAGGCCCAGTTAAAGGTATAGCTGAAGTAAAGGCCAATGATCGAGGCGAGGACTGCAACGAAACTGGAGAGGGCCATCATTTTAGGGAGTTGGTCGGTCCAGAGGTAGGCGGTTGCGGCCGGGGTGATGAGCATGGCGACAACCAGGATAATGCCAACGGACTGGAGGGCAGAGACGGTGACCAGGGTTAAGACCAGCATGAGGCTGTAATGGATCAGCTGGGCTGGGAGGCCATAGCTACGGGCAAAGGCCTCATCCAGGGATGTGATCAGCAGTTCCTTGTAAAAGAGGTAGATATAGGTTAGTACTAGAACAAAGATAGTTGCCGTGATTCGTAAATCGAGCTGGCTGACGGCCAGGATATTCCCAAAGAGGATATGGTGGAGATTGGTGGAGCTTTGGGTGAAATGAATGAGTACAAAGCCGAGGGCATAGAGGGAGCTGAAGACCACCCCGATGGTTGTGTCCATTTTTAAGGGGCTCTTGGAGCTGATGTAGCCAATCAAAAGGGCAGCTAGAAAGCCAAACAGTGAGGCTCCGAGGAGTACGTTAAGGCCGAGCATGTAGGCTAAGGCTACCCCTGGCAGGACGGAGTGGGAAATGGCATCCCCCATCAGGGACATGCCCCTTAGGATAATGAAGGAGCCAATCAGTCCGGACATGATGCCAATCAAGATGGCGGTTATCAAGGCATTTTGCAGGAAGGGGTAGGTTTGGAGTGCTTGGATAAAATTTGTAATGGCAGTCATTGAGGGTCCTCCTGAAAATAGATGGTAGCAAAATCTGGATTAAAGGCTTGGGCCAGATTCTCTGCCGTAAAGACTTGCTGGCTGGGTCCTGCTTGGATAATACCCCGATTCATAAGAATGAGTTCATCAAAATAGTCGTGCACCTTGGACAGATCGTGGTGGATAACTAAGATGGTTCGGCCTTCATCTTTCCAGAGTCTTAGAATTTTCATAATCTGGGCTTCGCTTTCAGCATCGATACCGACAAAGGGCTCATCCAGGATAATCAGGTCGGCATCCTGCAAGATGGCGCGTGCGACAAAAGCTCGTTGTAACTGTCCCCCAGATAATTGGCCAATTTGGCGGTCTGCCAAATCTTCAATTTGGACCTGCTGCATGGCCTTTCGACTAGCCGCTTTTTCACGGGCTCCTGGTTTACGAAAGAGCCCCAATTGTCCGTAGCTACCGGTTTCGACCAGGGTTTTAACCTGGATTGGGAAGGTTAAATCCAGATTTTTGCGCTGTTCCACGTAAGCAATGCGGTGTTTGCGCAAGTCCAAGAGTTGATTGTTGAATTGGACCTGCCCATTTTCCCGAGCAACAAGTCCTAGCATAGCTTTAACGAGGCTGGACTTGCCAGCTCCATTGGGGCCGATCATACCTGTAATGCTGCCTGGACTAAGATCCAGTGAGAGGTTTTGAAAAATCGCCTGCCCATCATAGGCAAGACTTAGATTGGTAATTTTTAGGTTCATAAAAACTCCTTTTTTGAAATAAGACACTCGTTTTGTTTCTCTTGTAGGACGGTGCTTTCTAGCTCGTCGTAAAAGTAAACTAAAAACCGATTGTTACGAATCTGCGATGAGGATGAACTAAAATTAAGGTAACTTAATTTTATAATTTTGTCAACTTAATGCATGAGGCTGACTGATAAATACTCTTGGTACAGATGCAAAAAAACCTCCAAGACCAGCGGTTTTGGAGGTAATACAGTTTGAGCCTTGAATGCAGGCGTCTATAGTTTCGATTGGCTAACTCGGTTGATTGGAAATTAGCTGGGTCCTAGTTGGACTTTTGCTCAATCTCTTTTTGAGCAGATAAGCCCTGATTGAGCAAGCTTTGGATAATGGTTTTATCGCGAAGTTTGACCGAATCATTGATACTATTAGCTGATTCAACAATGGTTTGTTCCAACTGTGCCCGTTTACTGCGGCCTTCTTCAATGGCTTGGATGATTTGTTGGTTTTGAACAACCAGGCTCTCGGCTAATTTGGTCACAGCTTGGACGCTCATGGTTGGGTTTTGGGCTGTCCGTTCAAGTGCTGGGATGGCTTCCTTACTGGTTTCTGCTAGCAATTCCAAGGCTGCATTATTGGCATTGGTAATAGCATCTGCGGTCATCCCAGAGCGGACGGATTGCTGGAGAATCCCCAGTTGGGCGATGGAGAGTTTCATGGTTGGGATGGTATTGCGGCGCAGCATCCCGAGTTTTTGCCGCATATCGGTAGAAACCTTGACCAGGTTGCGCATTTGAGGGGTGGTCGCCCAGGCCACGTAGAGGCGGCTGATGTATTCTGTGTGCTGAATTTCCAGCATATTGACAACTTCGGTGATATGGGCTAACTGGTCTGACTTAACTTGATAGTCGATGCTGGCAGGATCCAGGCTAGCTACTTCTTGTTGGAGCTGGACGGCTCGGGCACCGGCTTCTTTTTGGCTGGACTCGATAAAGGCGATGACACCGACTAGATTTTCAATAGAGTTGGTGTTGTCTTCAATCAACATTTCTGCTGATACAATATTGCGGGCCAAGACCTCTTCTTGGGTGACCACAGCTGCCGCCATGCTATCCATTTTCTTTTCGATGTTTTGGGAGTCGAAGTAGAATTCTTGGAGGTTGTTTTTACCTTGGCGGAAGAGTTTTTGGAGGAAGTTGGGTTTCTGCTCTAGGTCCGCTGGTTTGGCATCCTTGTATTTGGCCACAAAGCCATTGAGTTCCCGATTGGTCTGGGTTAGGATCTCGTCTACTTGTGGAATTTCGAGTTTTTTCTGTTCACTGAGGATTTTATTAACTGTGATGTTGACATTTTCGACTGCATCCTGGCCAAAGTCCAAGAGGGAGTTCTTGTTTTCCAAAAATTGATCCACGAGTTGTGGGGTTCGCTCTTGAATTGCGGTTTGTTGCTGGGGTGTTAGTTTGTCAAAAAATTGGAGGCTGGGTGTGTTGGAGTTGCCAGGGTCGTTGGCTAGGATAATTTCGCTGGTTTTGTCCTGCTTGAGAGCCTTGTTGGCAATGTTGTCGATGTCAAAATTGAAGGATTCACTCATTTATTATCTCCTATTTGGTCTTCGGGGCTAAGGATGCGGAGGCTGATTTCAAAGTCCCGCATGTCGGTTTCGTTTAATTGTTTGAGGGTTTCATCCAAGAGTAGGTCAAATTGTTCCATGGCTACTTGGGCTTTTTTGAGGCGTTGCTTGGCCTGGTAGTAGTCCTTGGGATCGTGGTAGATTTTCAGGTAGCCGTTGAGGATCTCTTGGAAATTGTTCATCTGGGATTGGTGGACAGCCATGAGTTCTTGTTGGTTACCGCCAGTGGATTCCTCGATTTTGCGGACAATTTCTTGGTGGTCCCTTTGAATATTGAGGTAGGTTTCCCGGATTTCGTCGGGGATCGGTCCGTCCCATTGGTTATCATCTAGGGGTGGAACCTGGCTTTCCTTGAGGCGGGCTTGTTCTTGGTAGTCCAGTTGTTTGTATTCCTGCAGCTGGTAGAGGACCTGTTGCTGGTAGGTGCCGGCTTGTTTGCGAATGGTATTGTAGCGTTTGAGGCCGAGCTTTTTACGGAGGTCGATGGCCTCTGTTTGGATCTGTTCCAAGCGGGCTAGGGTTGGTTTTGCTAGTTCCTGGTAGGACTGGACATTGCCCTGATTGTGGAAGAAGTCTAGCTGTTTTAAATCGAGGTCGACCTTCTGGATGTCCTGCCGCAGGTATTCTATTCGCATTTTCTTATTGGAAGAAACATGCAGGCGATGGGCAAAAATTGTTAGGAGGCTCGGAAAAACAAGCACAGGGAGTTCTGCGATCAGGGCGGCCCAAAAAATGATGATTAATATTAGGGTGAAATAGCCGGAATTGTAGAAACGGCTGTGAAATAAAGATTGTTTTCTGTTCATATATAACCTCTATCTTCCTATCCATATTCTAGCAAAAAAAGTGGGTTTGTGGGGGAAAAGGATGGAAGATAGGGCGGAAGTCGGAGAGGCTTGCGTAAAAATTGAAAAAATTCCGAAAATTAGATATAATGAGTCGTAAAAACGAATTGAGGCGATGGCCTCTTGGAAAAGAGCAGGAGACAAGATATGACTTCAGTTGTTGTTGTGGGAACCCAGTGGGGAGACGAAGGAAAAGGGAAAATTACGGACTTCCTATCTGCCAATGCGGAAGTGATTGCTCGCTATCAAGGTGGAGATAATGCCGGGCATACCATTGTGATTGATGGGAAAAAATACAAGTTGCATTTGATTCCGTCAGGAATTTTCTTCCCAGAAAAGATCTCTGTCATTGGGAACGGAATGGTTGTCAATCCTAAGTCCTTGGTCAAGGAATTGAAATACTTGGCCGACGAAGGGGTATCAACTGAGAACCTTCGCATCTCAGACCGGGCTCATGTGATTTTGCCTTACCACATCTGCCTGGATCAGTTGCAGGAAGATGCCAAGGGTGAAAATAAAATTGGTACCACAATCAAGGGAATTGGCCCAGCCTATATGGATAAGGCGGCTCGGGTTGGAATCCGAATTGCAGATCTCTTGGACCGTGATATTTTCAAGGAACGCTTGCAAATCAATTTGGCTGAGAAAAACCGGATTTTTGAAAAATTGTATGGTGCTGAGGCCCTTGATTTTGAGGAAATCTTCGAAGAATACTATGCCTACGGTCAAGAGATTAAGAAGTATGTGACGGATACCTCTGTCATCTTGAATGATGCCTTGGATCAAGGTAAACGGGTTCTGTTTGAAGGAGCCCAAGGGGTTATGTTGGACATTGACCAGGGAACTTATCCATTTGTAACGTCCTCCAACCCAGTTGCGGGTGGGGTGACCATCGGATCTGGGGTTGGTCCAAGTAAGATTGACAAGGTCGTTGGTGTCTGCAAGGCCTACACATCACGGGTTGGTGACGGACCTTTCCCAACCGAGCTTTTTGATGAAGTCGGTGAGCGCATTCGTGAGGTTGGTCATGAGTATGGTACAACAACTGGACGTCCACGTCGGGTCGGTTGGTTTGACTCTGTGGTGATGCGCCACTCCCGCCGGGTATCTGGAATTACCAATCTCTCTCTCAATTCCATTGATGTTTTGAGTGGCCTTGACACTGTGAAAATCTGTGTAGCCTATGATCTGGATGGTGAGCGGATTGATTACTACCCAGCTAGCTTGGAGCAATTGAAACGTTGCCGTCCAATCTATGAGGAGATGCCAGGTTGGTCTGAGGACATCACAGGAGTCCGCAGCTTAGAAGAGCTCCCAGCAAATGCGCGTAACTATGTCCGCCGCATTTCGGAATTGGTGGGCGTGCGGATCTCAACCTTCTCAGTCGGTCCAGGTCGTGAGCAAACCAATATTCTAGAAAGTGTTTGGAGCCAATAAGGGGCAGCTCTTTATGGACTATAGTTTTGAAGAAAAAGTAGTCTTTATGCAGGAGGCTTTAAAGGAAGCCGAAAAAGCGCTGGCCCTGGAGGAAATTCCGATTGGTTGTGTCCTGGTTAAGGACGGCCAGATTATCGGCCGGGGGCATAATGCGCGTGAGACCCTGAATCGCGCCATTCTCCATGCAGAAATGATGGCGATTGAAGAAGCCAATGCCCGGATTGGCAACTGGCGTTTGTTGGATACCACGCTCTTTGTGACCATTGAACCCTGTGTCATGTGTAGCGGTGCCATCGGTTTGGCCCGGATCCCCAAGGTCATCTACGGGGCTGCCAATCCTAAATTTGGCGCAGCTGGCAGTCTCTATAACATCTTGGAAGATAGCCGCCTTAACCACCGGGTGGAGGTGGAGGTAGGCATTTTGGAAGCAGAATGTGCGGGAATCATGCGGGACTTTTTCCGCACCCGGCGCCAGAAAGCCAAACAATCAGAGTAATCGAATAGCAGCGGTTGGAGCTTGGCTCCAGCCGCTTTTAAGTGTGCTTTGGTAAGACCTTTACATTGTTTCCTAATAAGTATATACTAAAAATGGAAACGCTTACTATAGGAGGTTATGGTATGACGATTGGAAGAAAGGGGCTGGTGTCCAGCCTCTTAGTAGCAACAAGTGTTCTGGCCATGTCTGCAGAGCAGGTCTGGGCTGAGGAGGTGACGGATGCCCCAGCCCAGCTTGTTAACCAGGAAGAGGCAAGTCCCCAGGTGGAAGCTGAAACCTATCAGGCGGCTGCCAGCTTGCCTGTGGAATCGAGTCAGCTATCGAGTTCGCAGGAGCAGGAGGACAATCAGGTCCGCTTTCATGTGCAGGCTCCAGAAGCGGATGCGGGTCTAGGGCTTTGGACCTGGGGCGATGTCGCCGAGGAATCGGCTAAAAAGGGTCCCTGGCCGGCAGGGGCCAGTGCCTTGAGTGAAGCCAAGCGGGATCATTACGGGGTTTATGTCGATGTGCCCTTGGCGGAGACCAAGCAGGAGCAGGTCCACTTCTTGATTAACAATACCAAAGGGGACAATCTATCGGGTGACCAGACCTTTGAGATTATCGATCCCAAGGCACGGGAGGTTTGGATTGCCAAGGACTATAGTCAGACTCTTTATGAACCGGTGGCGGACAACCTCCTGCGGATTAACTACCAACGAGCGGATCAGAACTATGATCAGAAATCTGTCTGGGTCTGGGGTGATGTTGAGCTGACCCTGTCGGACTGGCCGCGGGGACTGGCTCTGAAACCCGCTGGTCGCTATGGGGCCTATGTTGATATTCCCCTGAAGGCAGGGGCTCAGAAGCTGGGTTTTCTGCTTTTAGATGAGACCAAGGAGGGGGATGCGGTGAAAATCCAGCCCAAGGATTACCTCCTGGAGCAGATTAAGGGAGGCCAGCAGGTCTTTGTGCGCGAGGACGAAGCCCATGTTTATACCAACCCCTATTTTGTCAAAGATATCCGCCTAATCGGGGCCCAGCAGTCAAGTCTTCAAGACCTGACGCTAACTTTCACCAATCTGGATGAAGCAGCTCAGGCAGAGATCCAGCAGCAGCTCCAGGTCTTGGATGAGGCTGACCAGACTGTGTCTATTCAGGAATGGAACTGGCAGCCGGAGCGGCGCCAGTTGGATTTGAAAGGGGACTTTCAAGCAGCAAGTTTACCCTATCGGGTCACTTATGGCGGTGTGACCCTGGACGCCCAAAAGAATTGGCAGTTTAAGGATCGTCTCTTCGCCTACGACGGTCCTCTAGGAGCTCAGGTTCTGGAGGCTGGTCGCAAAGTGGACTTGGCTCTCTGGTCTCCTTCAGCCGATTCCGTCAGCATCTTGATTTACGACAAGGACAATCAGGATCGCTTGGTGGCTGAGCTCGACTTGGATAAGCAGGACAAGGGCGTCTGGCGGCGGACCTTGGTAGCAGATGCTCAGTTAGGCATTGCGGATTATCGGGGTTATTTTTATCAGTATAAAATTTCAAGGGCTGGGACTGAGAGCCTTGTCTTGGATCCCTATGCCAAATCGCTAGCTCTTTGGAACAGTGAGGAAGCGGATAAGGGACCGGCTTATCGTGTAGCCAAGGCGGCCTTCGTCAATCCAGCTGAACATGGGCCTCAAGATTTGACCTATGCGAAGCTAGACAAGTACCGAGGCAAGCAGGATGCCATTATCTATGAAGCCCATGTCCGGGACTTCACCTCGGATCCCCAGCTATCCCTAGACGGCTCCTTCGGTACTTTCAGGGCCTTTATCAAGAAGTTGGATTACTTGCAGGAGCTGGGAGTGACCCATATTCAGCTCCTACCCGTTCTTAGTTATTACTTCGTCAATGAGGCAGAGAACCAGCAGCGGATGTTGGATTATCGCTCCAGTGGGGTCAATTACAATTGGGGTTATGATCCCCAGAGTTATTTTGCCCTAACTGGTATGTACTCAGAGCGGCCTCAAGATCCGGCCGAGCGGATTGCGGAATTGAAAGAGCTGGTCCAAGCAATCCATGACAGGGGGATGGCAGTGATTCTTGATGTGGTCTACAATCACACGGCCAAGACAGCTATTTTTGAAGATCTAGAGCCAAACTATTACCACTTTATGGACCAGGATGGAACGCCGCGAACCAGTTTTGGTGGGGGACGTCTGGGCACAACGCATTATATGAGTCGTCGGATTTTGACGGATTCGATTCGCTATCTGCTATCAGAATTTAAGGTCGATGGTTTCCGCTTTGATATGATGGGAGACCACGATGCAGCCAGCATCGCAGAGGCCTATCGTTTGGCCAAGGAACTCAATCCGCAGGTCCTCTTCTTAGGTGAGGGCTGGCGCACCTACACTGGGGATGCCGATAGTCCCCAGCAGGCGGCGGATCAAGACTGGATGAAGGAGACCGACGGGGTTGCAGTTTTCTCAGATGATATTCGGAATAGCCTCAAGTCTGGTTACCCCAATGAGGGCGCACCGGCCTTTCTAACGACGGGACCCAAAAAGGTGACCCAGATTTTCCAAAACCTCAAGGCCCAGCCTGGAAACTTTGAGGCCGACCAGCCGACCGATGTGATTCAGTACATTGCGGCACATGATAATTTGACTCTGTTTGATGTTATTGCCCAGTCTATCCATAAGGACCCGACAGATGCAGCTAGTGAGCAGGAAATCCACCAACGGCTTCGTCTAGGGAACCTGATGATTTTAACAGCCCAGGGAATCCCCTTCCTCCACTCAGGGCAGGAGTATGGTCGCACCAAGCAGTTCCGTGATCCCGCTTACCGCCAGCCTGTCTCGGAAGACCGGATTCCCAATAAGGCTCACCTGTTGACCAAGGAAGATGGCTCGCCTTTTGACTATCCTTACTTTATTCACGATTCCTATGATTCGAGCGATAGCATCAACCGTTTTGACTGGTCCAAGGTCGAGGACGGGGCAACCCACCCCTTAAATCTTGCTACCAAAGAATACACCAAGGGCTTAATCCAATTGAGAAGGGCACTTGAGGTCTTCCGCATCGGGCAAAAAGAGGCGATCGAGCAGCGCCTGCGCTTGGTGACAATTCCGGGCCAAAATGGGGTGCAGGAGGAGGATCTGGTCTTGGGCTATGAGCTGGAGGCTAAAAATGGCGATCGCTATGTAGTCTTGGTCAATGCTGATCGCCAAGAGCGTTCCTTTGCCTATGCAGCCAGCTCTGCTCCGCTAGTCTTGGTCGACGGACAGCGGGCTGGCCTAGAACCACTGGAACATCCTGTCGGCGTAACCCTCTTGGACACAGAAGTCCGCCTGGCTCCTCTGACCGCGACGGTGCTTTGGATCCGCAAGGAGCGCCCGCTAGAGCCGGTTCCTCCGCAAGTCAATCCGACCGAAAAGCAGGTGGAAGATCTTCCTGCTGACAAACCGGTCAGCCCGACTGTAGTGGTCAGTCAATCCCTACTGGCAGTGAAACCACCCGTGCAAGAGGTGTCCTCAGCTAAGCCTGAACCGGTAGTTGACAGTCCACTTCAGTTAGAACAGGAACCTAAAAGCTTACCAAAAACCGGAAGCCAGGCCAGCCTGTGGGCAGAAATTCTAGGCTTCTTAGGGGTGGGAGCGAGTTTCTGGTTTGAAAAGAAAAAGCGAGATTAAAGAAGGCGAGCTTGAGTTTAGTGATGAGAGCTTGTAACTGAAACAACTGAAGAGCAGAAAAATCCAGAGATTGTCGTCTCTGGATTTTTTGCTAGTCTGAAAGACGGAACAGAAAAATGTCAAAAAGTGTTTTACGGGACAAATGGAGAATTTCAGTTGTCTTGTGATGTGACATTTCTGTTGATGTTTTAAAACCTTGTTAATACAGTATTAGGAGCGATTTTTAGGCAGACTATATTGAACCTGTTGGTCTATTATCTAGGTTTCAATACAGAACAATATAGCTATTTTTTCGTAGTAAAAAGCTATTCATAAAAATGTACAGAAACTAGTTTCCATTTTAATATAAACTATTGTAATACGGAACACGGAGTGCTACAATCATAAATGTAAACGTTTACTTTATGTGGAGGTCTCCCAATGGTAATCCAAAAAGAACTGATACTCATTCAAATTCAAAATCTGAAAAAATCCATTCTCTATGGACAATAGATTTAAGGTCAGACCAATGCAAACTTTGAATCACTTCTTGTAGTTTATCAATCACGTCCTCAAGTGTTTTAAAGGC
>NZ_JACBXX010000117.1 GCF_013415245.1 Streptococcus danieliae
TGAATAATAGCTGTCTCACAAGAGCGATTGGGACGAAAGCCATAACTATACTCTGAGAAGTGTCTTTCACAGATTGGACTGATGGTTTGAACAATCGCTTGTTGTACCATTCTGTCCATGACTGTAGGGATTCCAAGATTTCGGACGCCACCATTTGGCTTAGGAATTTCAACTCGTAAAACTGGTTGAGGTTTGTACTTCCTCTGCTTTATAAGTTCCTTGGTTTCTCGCCAATGTTGCCGTAGGAAATTATCCATTTCCTCAATGGTAACTCCGTCGATACCAGCAGAACCCTTGTTTCTTTTTACCTGATGATAGGCTTCAAGCATATTGTTCCGAGATAATATCTTATCTAGCAATTCTGACATGTGCGTATTCCTTTCTTGTTTCGGTGTCTGAGGGACATCTTAGATTCGTGAACCTTCTCCTAGTCAATACGTGACCGTCTCCAGTTCTATCAGACCGTTCTTTTACAGACACAAGTGAAGTAGGATTACTTCGGTTAATTGTTCGCCCCTTCGCTCCATTTCCATTACAGAAACTTCATCACTACTATGGGTTCGGCTGACTTCTCATGATTCGTTGTTACTACGTCTACGACGCTCATGAGAACTCACGGGATAAGTCGTATATCTTTCCTCGTTTACTCTCGTGATCTACGCATATAGGTTACGACTACCTTTTGGGACTTTAGAGTTTTCAGCCTCCTCATCCACTACATACGCCTTCATATCACATTTCTGTTCGTAGAGCCACGATTTCGCTATCCCTTCCTCTCCCCGCTACCTCACGATAGTCAGGCTTGGGAGTCGCTATTGGGTTCACCGGTAGCAGGTGCCCACAGAGGACTTGCACCTCAGATATACGACATGCCCGTCGTACTGAAAAGATTCCAAGCCACCGAGCTTGGAATCGGGGGGATTCGGGAAACTTCGGTTCCCGAATAAGGCATGGAACTCGTCAGAGGTCGCTGCCGTCCCCCACCACAGGGAATGCATCCCATATGAATTGAAAGGAAGCCATTTTTAGGCTATATTGTACTCACTATTTATAGATTGTAAAATTCTACCCACTACAGTTGACAAAGAGCCTAAAGAAGTAACCCCGGGACCAACTCCCGGGGTTACTTCTTTATTCGAATTTGGCAAACAGTTTTTCAAGTCTGTGAGCTAGTTTTTGATACCTATCTGTTCTGTTTTGAGCTACTTGAGCTGGATGACCCAGGACATGATAGGTCATCTGTTCCTGAAGGCCAGCTAAACGTCTGCGAGCTAGGAAGACCAGTGCTAGACTGGCAAATAGGAAACCAAAAGCCAGATAGGCAGGAGCAGTCCAAGCCAAGATAGCCGATAAACCTAGAGACAGAAGCGCAAAGAGTTGCGCCAGACTCTTAGCTCCACGGTAGTCCGCAAAATAAAGCAGCGTTAGCAGGTAGGCATTGCCGATTCCATAAATTCCATAACCCAGGCAAAGCTGGTTCAACAGAAAGAGACTCTGGCTCGGCAGACTCGCTTCCATCGGCAAGAGCAGGAGGTTGAGCACCACCATAAGCAAGCTGGTTGCAATGACCTGTTTCCAAATGAGGTAGCCCAGTTCCCGCTGCAAAACCTGCATCATATCGCGCTCAGCCTGTTGCAGACTGAGGTAATTACCTTTTTTATTGTATAAAAGGAAAAAGCGGTGAAAGTGCGGATAAAAGAAAACCTCAACCGAAATGACATAGGTCACCAAACCAAAGAGGGGCAGCAGGAAGGCCAACAAAAGGCCAAAATCATAACTCGGAGCTTGGCGGAAAAGGCCGGAGACGGTCTGACTCAGGGGACTGTAGAGGGCTAAAACAACGTGCCCGTACAGGCCTAGAAAGATCAGCGGACCAACAAGGGCTAAATCCGCGTATTCATCCACACGACCCAGAAATTCAAAGGATAGGCGGTGATTGCTTGGATAATGCAACAAAATCTGGCCGACCATCCGAATTAGGATAAAACCATAAGCTAGACAGGTTCCTAGAAGCAGACCTTGGTCCAGCCCCAGATAGGCTGCTGGCCCGCCCACCAAGGCTAAGATGCCCGCCGCAAGCAGAAAGGCCTTACTGATCGAGCGGTATTCCTGAATGGCTGTTAAATACTGGATCGCATTCCAGATTAAGGTCAGCACCTCAAACAAGAGCAAATTCAAAAGATAGGCCCAAGGACTCAGCCCTGCAAACAGCAGGAAAATCCCATACAGGACGGCTCCTACTACTAACAGCAGAGCACTAGAGGCAAAGAAAGATGGCAGGATTTTTTCTTCCTGATCCTGGTAGAAACTGTCTGCTAGATAGCGACTGACCAGGTAGGAAACCAGGCTCTGGAGCCCCAAGGAGCCCAACATGGCATAGGTAATGGCCGTTAAAACCTGCAAGCGACTCGCCGCATCGACCAGGGTAAATTGGGCCAATACTTGCACCAGACCAACTAGGAAGAAGCCAAGCAGGAAGGGGCCGACATAAATCAAACTTGTATAGCCGTAAGCCTTCTCCTTGGAGAGGGGAGTCTGTTCATCATAAATTTTTCGCAATTCAAAACCGATTCCGGCCACTAGATCAGCCTCCCTTCATACATCTGCTGGTATTTTTTAATCATCTGCTGGTGTTGGTAGCTCCGGGCTACCCGTTGGCGACCCACCTGGCCCATCCGCCAGCGAGCCCCTTCTGATAAAGCCATTTTAATCATGGCCTGGGCCAAAGCCTGACTATCGGTCGGCGCCACCGTCACCCCAGCTAAACCAAGTTGGTCTAGAGGACCACCCTCTAATAGCTCGCGACAAGCACCAACATCGGTCGTCACACAGGGACGACCCGCGGCCAAGGATTCCAAGACAGCTAAGGGTTGGCCTTCAGACAAGCTGGAAAGGACTGTAAAATCCAACTCCTTCATGTAGGAGCGAACATCAACCCGGCCGGCAAAAATCAGCCGGTCTAGCTCCAAATCTTCAGCCAATTGATAACATTGTTGGGCATAGTCTGGATCCACCGTATCCCCCAGAATATGCAGACGGACATTGGGCAAGACCTGACTGACATCCGCAAAAGCGCGAATCAAATTCAAAACATCCTTAATCGGAGCCAGGCGAATCATGGCCCCAATGTCCACCCAATCTCCCGGACCCTTGAGTGGAATTCCATTAAATCGATCATAGTGAATCCCATTCGAAATCACCCTGGTCTTCTGGGCTGGCGCACCCAAGGCAATCTGCGTTTTACGGGCATTTTCAAACAGGGAGGTAATTTGATCGGCACGATCATAAGCCAGCTGCGCCAATTGATTGAAATAAGCAATCCAGGCTTGTTTCAAGGCATGCAGAACCCAGTTGGAACTGAGGATTTCTTCTTCCCGCTCTCGGCTATAAATCCCGTGCTCCGTCACAAAGAAAGGCTGACCGGTCTGCTGGCTGGCCAGCGCCCCTAAAACTCCCGCATAACCTGTCGAAACCGCGTGGTAGACATCTGCCTGGGGAATCTCAGCTCCTAATACTGTTAATAGAGGGCTAACCATGGATTGCATGGAATAATAGAAATCCGTAAACGGAACCAGAGGATAAGACTCCTTGGCCACGTCCTCCACCCAGGAAATAAAGTTTGAACTCCGGGTCAACCAAGTTGGATCAAGACGTCCGGCCTGGGCCGCTTGAAAGAGCTGCGACCAAGACGGTTCTGTCCCACGGATCAAGGCTTGCAGACTGGATCTTTCCGAATCTGATAGGCTTGACGGCGCCTGACCCGCAACCTGAGGGGCCTGGTCCAAAAAGACTTCATAAAAGGCAACCACATTGGCAGGCATTTCATAAACTGGTTCCTTGGATACAGAAGCTCCAGGGTGCACCGTCCAGATGATAAACTCGTGTTCTGGCAAGGATTGAATGTAGTCATGAGCCCAGGTTGAAACACCCCCATGAACATAGGGATAAGAACCTTCAAAAATAAGGGCAATTTTCATACTCTCCTCCTTCTCTCCTCAGTGACAATACAATCCTTAAACAAGGCCTTCTAAGCGTTGCTCCCAGAAACGTAAATTGGCTTCATTTTCATGGGTAATATAAATGCCTTCATCCCGCACCGAAGCCAAGGCTTTGCGGAAATTCCAAGCATCATGCAATTCATAGTAATAGCGAAGCACCAACATCCAAACCTCTTCCCGATCCGACCATTGGGACAGCAGGGTGTAGAGGTTTTCTTGGGCTTCCTCATAATCTTTTAAATCCAAATTAATCTGCGCCAAGCGGAGACTTCCTTTGAAGTGCTGCGACTGCTCCTTTTGGGCACTGGCTAACCGACGCGCTTGGACTAAATAAGCCCGACGAGCCTGCCCCTCCAAGAGGTCCAGCGCCAAATAAGCCTCCAAGGCTTTTTGATAGGCTTTGAGGCGAGCAGGTTCATGAGGCGCCTCCTCATAACTCTTCCGTAAACTCCGAATCTCCCGCTCAGACTCTTCCTGAACACTGGCAATCATGCTGGCAGCATAGTGAACCAACTCCGGATCCTTGTGCTGCCGTGCCATAAAGAGCAATTCCAAGTTGTCCTTGGCCTTTTCCAGTGGCAAGTCTAAGAGCAGCCCCCGAGCCACCCGACTATCCTCTAACAGCAGAGCGGTCTCCAGTGGCAACACCAGCCCCTGATGAGGGTCCAAGTCAACCCCTTGCGTTTGCGTCTCAACCTCCCATTCAACCGGCTCCTCAACCAATTTTGGATCCAATTCAATTTGTTGGCTCAAATGAATAATGGACAACAGCAAGGGACCAAAGATGGGTAACAAAAAAGCAAAAAGCGCATAGTAACCTGGGAAATGAAGAACTCCTCGCTTGCGTTGGCTGGTCAAGTAGCTAGCCCAGATAACATGGATTAGCAAAACCAGGCCTAGAAAAATCCAGTCCATAGGCTACTCCTTCCCTGCAACTCGACCCAAACGCCGGCCAGTCTCTTCTCTTTCCAAAAAGAAGGCCAGTAATTGGACGAAGAATTCGATTTGTTGGGACTCTTGTAGGTTCATGTGTTGGAAATCCACACCCTCAATCCAAAGCAGGTAGGTTACCTGACCAAAAGGTTTAATACTGATCGCGTAGGACGGATAGCCCGCCAAGAGATCAACATTGACCCAAGCTGACCCCTCTTGAATCCGAGTTGCCACCCGTGGTAGGACCGATAGGTCCATTTTTTCAGGCATTCCCTCTTGAATAGCTGCCACCAAGTGGGCTGTAACCAGCCCTTGATCAAAGCGGTAAATCCCCATTTTTTGGGCCTGAATCTTGGTATCCAACTGGCTCAAAGCTTCCGTAAACAAGGTTTTTCCAGGAGCTTGGGCCAGGCGGTTAAACAGGGTTGCAAAATAGCCAAAACCACCTCGCTCACTCAGGATTTGGTAGCGCAAGGATTGGCGATCTTCTAGAACATGGCGGTAATTTTCTTGGAGAGCCTGATGCTCACGTAAGAGGGCCGCTTGCTCAGCCTGTAAAGCAGCTTGTCGATCTAGACTTTGCATTTGCAGATAACCGGCAAGGGCTGTCGCTAACACATAGGCCAGCAGCTGAATCCAGAAAGCAGCTGAGCTTAATAGACTCATCGCTTGCCCCTGAGCCAACAGCAGCTGTAGAAAGACAACCAAGCCTAGAGCTAGGAAGCCCTTCTTAATACCCCGTGCTTGCGCCACCAAGACCAAATACAGCAATGGGAAGGACAAGGATAAGGCAAAGGATTGCTGAGCCACCAAGAGCTGCAAACCTTGAGCCACGAATGCTCCAACCAAAAGTACTAACCCATCCATCCATGGAGACGAAGTGGCCTTCAAAGGAAGAGCCATCTGCTCCGCTGTCTGAAGGCCCGCCACCACAGGCAAATCCAAGATAGCAGCTGGCTCAGACCACTGGTAACGCTCCGTTAACCGAGGTCCCCGTAAATCCTGATAAAGCTCTTGCTCCTGACCTCGGAAGTGAACTTCCAGGTCGGCCAAAACTTCTTCTTTTTGCAAGAAGGCTGCAAGATCACCAAAAGTCGCTGGTGCACTTGGCCGCCAGGCCAGGGTCTCGACCTGATAATCCCAGCTATCAAGGATCCGATAAACAAGGGACGACAGCGCCTCAAGCTTGATAAACAACGCCGGCTGCTCCTCGGACTCCGCAAATTCCAGCCGACCTCGCAGCTGAGCCTGGCTCAACAACTTGGCAAAATAAGCTTCTTGCTCCCAATTTGAAAAGAGATAGGGCAGGTGCAGAATCTTGTAAGGCTGCTCCGTCAAGGTCTCCAGCAAGTCTGCTTCCAACTCCTGCAAACCAGGGAATTTGGACTGCAGCTGCGGTCCTGTTAGGTACAAGAATTTACTGATAGAGACCTTACCAGCCGCTAAAATACTGAGAAATTCCTGCAAAACCACAAGCGACTGGGCACTTGGATTCTTGTAGCTTAGATGGTCTGAGAAAAAGACCACTTGCTCAAAATCATAAGCCTCTAAAATCTCCGTCAAGTTGAAGGGACTCTGCTCGGGCCTAACCACTGTCAAATTCTGCTTTTGCCCCGCATCTAAATCAGAGTCTCCAAAAATAAAGACCTCTCCCTGAGGGAAACTCTCTTGAATAAAGGTCTCCGTTACATAAGACGTATTCCCTATTAACAAAGTCCGCATATTCTGGTTCCTACTTTCCTTTTCCATACATCGTCTAGTTCTGATTGGAGCCGTCTAAGAAAGACAGAGACCCCAATTCTATCAATGTGCTTATTATACCATACTATTCTAGGCGTAACCGCGACCAATTGTAAAAAAGACAGACCAGAGTCCAATCTTCTCTCCATCTAAAAGGACAGAGCGACTAAAAGTGCCGAAATTCCTCTGACTAACCTTCAATAACACCAAAAAACTCCTAGACACTTCGCCCGTCTAGGAGTTTCCTACGATGTGGACCAATTCCCTCAAGACACAAAGCCTCACTGATTTCCAAGCAATTCTAATTGGTAGGAAATCGCACTCAAGAGGTAAAAAGGTGCCGTCTCCGCGCGGAGAATCCTCGGTCCAAGGCCGACCAGCTGGGCTCCCCTTTCCTCATAGGAAGCAATTTCCTGGGGACTGAGACCACCTTCAGGACCAACTAACAATAGGACCCGCTGACCTGCTGCCAGCTGACCAAGAGCCTGAGCCAGGCGGCTACGTTCTCCCGCCTTGGCTGCCTCCTCATAGGCCACTAAAACCAAATCAAAATCCGTAAAACGAGCCAGTAGCTCAGCCTGGCTCTCCAGAAGTTCCACCTGGGGCAAGAGGTCGCGTTTGCTTTGCTCAGCCGCTCCCAAGACCACCTTGCGTAACTTCTCCTGCCGCTTGGCCAACTTTTTGGCATCCCATTTGACCACCGACCATTGACCTGGAAAACCCCAGATTTGGTGCACCCCCAGTTCAGTCGCCTTTTGAGCCACCAACTCCAACTTATCCCCCTTGGGATAGGCGCAGGCCAAGGTCACCTGCACCGGCAACTCCTTGTCAGCAGGGACCGACTGTTCCAATTCAAAGAGGACCGCATCCCGATCGATCAAACGTGCCTGCCATTTTTCTCCTTGGTCAAACACAAAAATCAACTGCTCCCCTTCCTGCAGACGGAGAACTGAAAATAAATGTTTAAGGAGATCCTTCTCCTGGACCTGGTAAGGATTGGTCACCGGGCCTGGGACAAAATACTGCTGCATTCTAGCCTCCAATCACGCCTTCCGGATTCTGGGTCTTCTTAAAGATGCCCGCATTCCATTCACCTTCAATCATCTGGCGTTCCAAATAGAAACCAGCCGCCTCAGCAGATTCCCGCACCTGAGACCACTTATCCGCAATGATCCCACTCATAATCAAGTAGCCTTCCTCCTCCAAAAGACGGTAGGCATCCTCTGTCAAGAGAACCAGAATATCCGCTAGAATATTGGCAACAATAACCTGGGCCCGCTCTTCCACTCCGACCAACAGATTCCCTGCGGCAACTTGGATCCGCTCTGCACCAGGATTCAAGTCAATATTCTCTTGAGCCACCTTCACAGCAAGCTCATCGAGATCATAGGCAAACACCTGCTGGGCACCTAACTGAACAGCTGCGATGGACAAGACCCCGCTCCCGGTTCCGACATCCAGAACCCGTTCACCCCCCCGCAACACCTGCTCCAAGGCATAAAGACTCAATTTCGTAGTTGGGTGGGTCCCAGTCCCAAAGGCCATCCCCGGATCCAGGCGAAGCAGTTTCTCCCCAGGAACAGGCTGGTAGTCCTCTGTCCAAGAGGGCAAAATTGTCAACTGCTGGCTAATCCGGGCTGGCTCATAGTATTTCTTCCAATTTTCAGCCCAGTCCTCTTCTTCCACGTTCTGAGTCTCTACCCGAATCTCTGACTTGTCAAAGTCCACTGGAGCTGCCGCAATCGCAGCCTCTAACTCCACGCGCAACTGAGACAAATCCACCTGTTCCGGGTAATAAGCACGGATCGTCACCGTCGGCAGCACCGCCACCTCTGGCAACAATTCTCCAAACCCATCTTCCTGCCGCTGAAACTCTTGACTGTCCTCAATCGCCACGCCCTGGGCTCCCAGACCAATCAAGAGATCACTCATCCACTCTTCGCCCTCACGCTTTACAATAACCGCTAATTCCTGCCACATCCTTTTTCCTCCTAATAACGCGGATAGGGATAGGACATCCCCTCTTCCACTTTTTCCAAACCACGATCAAAAGCCACTTGATCCCAAACCAATTCAAAATCTTCCGCTTCTTCATCTTGTAAAAAATCAAAAATGGCGTCCAAGCCAGACTCAGCTAGGTCTGACAAAAATTGGACAAAATAAGCTAAAAATTCTCGGGAAAAACCAATCTTAGGGTCATAGGGCAGAACCGTCAAATAGTCCGCCGCCTCATAGCGGGACCTGGCTGGATTGACAAACAACAGTGTCTCCTCCAATAAAAGCTCCTCCGCAAAAACCTGGTCCTCCTCGTCCAGCAAGGCAACTTGCTTCTGATTGGCAATTTCTAACAAAAAAGAGAGCTGAACAGCGTGATTTTTCTTGTCCCATTGAATCTCGTAGTCAAAGGGAAAAGCCCGGTCCAGTTCCTGGTCTAAGACCTCAATAAATCCATATTTAGCCATGGGATTGGCCTCCTCCTGTGTGCTATAATAGTAGTTATTATTCTACCACAAGATTGAAGGAGGAAGAAAGTCATGAATCAAAACCTGGCCCTACGCATGCGGCCCACCAACCTCGACCAAATCGTTGGCCAAACCCACCTAGTCGGGCCCGGAAAAGTCCTTCGCCGCATGGTCGATGCCGGCAAACTCTTCTCCATGATCCTCTACGGACCTCCCGGCATCGGGAAAACCAGTATTGCCAGCGCCCTAGCCGGCAGCACCGGCCAAGTTTTCCGCACCTTCAATGCCACAACAGACACCAAACAACGTATGAAGGAAATCGCTGAAGAAGCCCGCTTCTCCGGTAGCCTGGTCCTCCTCCTCGATGAAATCCACCGCCTCAACAAGGACAAACAAGACTTCTTCCTCCCCCTCCTGGAAAGCGGCCAGCTCACCATCATCGGAGCCACAACTGAAAACCCCTTCTATTCCATCAACCCCGCCATCCGCTCCCGCCTCCAAATTTTTGAACTCAAACCCCTCACCACCACCGAAATGAAAGCCGGCATCAGCTCAGCCCTCGACGACCCCGAACGCGGCTTCCCCTTCCCCGTCCACCTGACCTCTGAGGCCCTCACCTTCCTCAGCCAGGCCAGCAACGGCGACCTCCGCGCCGCCTACAACACCCTCGAACTCGCCGCCCTCTCCACCCCAAAAAACGAGAAGGGCCAAGTCCAGCTCACCCTGGAAATCCTCCAAGACTCCCTCCAAAGCAGCCACCTCACCCTCGACAAGGACGGCGACGGCCACTATGACCTCCTCTCTGCCCTCCAGAAATCCATCCGTGGCAGCGACGTCGACGCCAGCCTCCACTACGGTGCCCGCCTCATCAAAGGCGGTGACCTAGACAGCCTAGCCCGCCGCCTCACCGTCATCGCCTACGAAGACATCGGCCTCGCCAACCCCCAAGCCCAAATCCACACCGTCACCGGACTTGAAGCCGCCAAACGCATTGGCCTCCCCGAAGCCCGCATCATCATCGCCAACATCATCGTCGACCTAGCCCTCTCCCCAAAATCCAACTCCGCCTACGCTGCCATGAACCAAGCCTTAGCTGACCTAGAAACCTTCGGTTCCCTACCCGTGCCAGACCACCTCCGCAGCGGCCAACACACCGGTAAGAAACAAACCTACCTCTATCCCCACGACTACCCGGACAAGTGGGTCAAACAAGATTACCTACCCGCTCAACTCAAAAACCGCCACTATTTCCACCCCAACCAGACCGGCCGCTACGAACAAGCCCTAGCTGCACGTAAAGACTGGATTGACCAAGCCAAAAAATGATGGCGTTTCCATTTTTTTAAGTTTTTTACTTGCCAATTCAAAAAAAAGTGATATGATAGATATAAAGATACGCTGTGGTGTGCGAATTCATACTCAAGTGTTGACCGACTATTTTTTGTATAACCCGGGAGACAAAGACATCTAACCGCGTGCAGGCCGTTCCACACGGAAGCAGCTTCAGTTAGAGCATGTCACCCACCTGCTTATTTGCGCGGGTTCAATACAAACCATGAATTTTCGGCACCAATACAGCTATTTTTTGCCTCCTTAGCTCAGCTGGCAGAGCAGCGGACTCTTAATCCGTGGGTCGCAGGTTCGATCCCTGCAGGGGGCATCCATAATAACACTCCGAAAGCCTGTTAAATCAGGCTTTTTTGAGTGTCTGGAAAGGGGATTTTGTAAAAGTGTCCCATTTTTGTCCCAATTTGAAAACAGAAAAACAGGGATCATCCTACATTTCATTTGCAAGTGGTTAGATCGCAATGACAACTAGTATTGCTAGCCCAAAAACACCTGTTTAAGCTGAAAAGAACAATCGAGTAGAGGCTAATTTCTAGTCCCTCTCACACCACCGTGCGTGCCGTTCGGCACACGGCGGTTCAACTAACTTTTAACGCATGTCGTTTAAGATAGAAATCTAGACAAGAAACCAGTCCTCTTTTAGTAAGGGCTGGTTTTGATATAGCTCGCTTTAAGACTGACTTTTGTGCCACTAGTTGATAGTGGTTACCCCAGCCAGATACTTTATCGGCTATCCATTTCGGAACACCTAGTTTCAGAAGTCCCCATAGTCGTCTCGATTTTTTCTTCCATTGCTTCCAGATAATGACTCGGATACGAGTTCGTAAACGCTCATCTATTTGCGTCAGTATCGTCTTCATATTACCAAGTGAGAAGTAATTTACCCAACCGCGGATAACCCAATTTAATCGTTCAATCCGTGTCGTTAGGTCAATGCTCCACTTCCTCGTCGTTAGTCGCTTCAGCTTGCGCTTAAAACTCTGTACACTATCTTGATGGGGACGGCATTTCCAGCCTTTCGGAGATTTCCA
>NZ_JACBXX010000123.1 GCF_013415245.1 Streptococcus danieliae
TATAGTGGATGTCCATGGGATAGCCTTTCTCAGTATTTTGTCGTAATTATATTGTATCAAGACTATCTCCATAAAGCAAAAAAGCAACGGCTCTTAAACCGTTGCTTTTTTGCTTTAGTCAGAGAGAGTTTTGTCCCAAGCTCGTTTTTTCATTTTTCCTGCTTGCATCGATTTTTTAGATTTGGTATACTCTTAAAATTGTAGAGAGGAGATTGAAATGTCACTTATTTCACAAATTTTATTGGTCCTATCAGCGGCCTTATTTTTCTTTATTTTCTACTTGGAAACCTTGGCGACAACGTCGGATAAAACCAGTCAAACCTTTGGGATGACCAAGGCAGATTTGGAATCCAAATCTTTAAATGTACTGATGCGCAACCAAGGTGTTTATAATGGCTTTATTGGATTGGGCCTTTTGTATGCGGCTTTCTTTAGCAGCAATGGGAAAGAAGTAGCCCTGGTCTTTTTGGTGAATATCTTAGTGGTTGCCCTCTATGGAGGACTGACCAGCAACAAGTCGATTATCCTCAAGCAAGGTGGCCTGCCTTTCTTGGCCCTCTTGAGCTTGATTTTCTTATAATAAAAAGGAGCAGTTTGCTCCTTTTTATTATAGGGTTTCGTAGCCGAGTAGGACGCCACCTTCTTCGGCATAAAAGCTACAGATGCCAGAAGTTGGCAGGCTATGGATTTCAGCTTGGGGGTATTCAGCATGGATGAGTTTGCTGAGGTCTTGGACAAAGTCCGGGTTGCTGCGGTGGGAGATATGAATCCGTCCCCCTTTATAACCGGCTTTTTTCATCTCCGCCCAAGTTGTGGAGACGGCTTTTTTGTTACCACGCGCTTTTTGGAGCAATTCAAGCTCGCCCTTGCTGCTGGCTTGGCCGACCATGCGGATATTGAGGAGGCCGACAACTTTCCCGACAATCTTGTTGAGGCGGCCATTTTTGACCAGATTATCCACCTTTTCGAGGACAAAAACCAATTTACTTTGTTTTTGATATTCTTCGATGGCAACAAGGATTTCAGGATAGGTCAATCCTTGTTTGATGTATTCATTGAGTTGGTAGACGAGCAGGTCCATCTCACCTCCGGCAGAGAGGCTGTCGATAATATGAACCTTGGCATTAGGGTGGGTTTCTAAATACATTTCCCGTGCCAAACGAGCTGCGTTGTTACTGCCCGAAAGGGTGCCGGTAATGGTCACCACAAAGATGGCGTCCGCATCTCCAAAGGCTTGGAGATACTGGTCTGGGCTTGGGCAGGCAGACTTAGATGCCTGCTCGCTAGCGTACATAACCTCCATCATGAAATCAATGTCCAGGTTGGCCTTATCCGCAAAGGTCTTATCACCCACTTGAATATACATGGGGATCGATTCAAAGGTTGTGTTGGGGGCTAAATGCTCCAACTGGCGGTAGTTACAGGCAGAGTCTGCAATAATTTTCCACTTCATCAGGTGCTCCTTAAAAATTGTACATTTTACACAGTTGTGTCCTATTATCTAGTATAGCACAATTTTGTTAAAATTCCAAAGAAAAAGCGAGTGTGCTATAATTGTCTAGTATTTAGGAGGAAAAGGTATGTCACATCAACGACTGGCCTGGGATGAATATTTTGCCGCCCAGGCGCTACTCATATCCAATCGTTCCACCTGCACCCGGGCCCAGGTTGGGGCGGTGCTGGTTCATGATCACAAGGTGGTCTCCACCGGTTATAATGGTTCTGTATCGGGGACCGAGCACTGTATTGACCAAGGCTGTTTAGTGGTCGACGGCCACTGTGTGCGAACCCTGCATGCAGAAGTGAATGCGATTTTACAAGGGGCTGAACGGGGGATTCCCCGGGACTTTACAGCCTATGTTACCCACTTTCCCTGCCTGCATTGCTCCAAGCAATTGCTGCAGGTCGGCTGCTCACGGGTTGTCTACATTCACGACTACCGAATGGATTCCTATGCCCAAGAACTCTATCAACAAAAAGCAGTGACCCTGCTCCAAATCCCACTAGAACAGGTCCAAAAAGCGATCCAAGAAAGTAGTTTCTTCCATTAATCCCAAAATCTTTTACATTCCTATCTGTATATGGTAGACTGGAAGAGTTAATGAGTCCCGAAAAGATAGCTTCGGCTAGTTCTTTGTAACTTTTTAACGACGATTAATTAAAAGGGGGACATATATGTCTGAACGTAAATTGTTTACTTCAGAATCCGTATCAGAAGGACATCCAGATAAGATTGCTGATCAAATCTCCGATGCCATTTTGGACGCGATTCTAGAACAGGATCCAGATGCCCATGTAGCCGCTGAAACAGCAGTCTATACAGGCTCTGTTCATGTCTTTGGGGAAATCTCAACCAAGGCTTATGTGGATATCAACCGGATTGTTCGCGATACCATTGCTGAGATTGGCTATACCAATACCGAATATGGTTTCTCAGCGGAAACGGTTGGTGTCCATCCATCCTTGGTGGAACAGTCTCCAGATATCGCCCAAGGGGTTGACGCTTCCTTGGAAACGCGTCAGGGGGACAATCAAGATCCTCTGGATCAGATTGGTGCCGGGGACCAGGGGTTGATGTTTGGTTTTGCGGTTAATGAGACACCGGAATTGATGCCGCTGGCTATTTCCCTGTCTCACAAATTGGTTAAACGCTTGGCAGATTTGCGTAAGTCTGGGCAGGTGGCCTATTTGAGACCGGATGCTAAAAGTCAGGTTACTGTTGAGTATGATGCTGCTGGGAAGCCAAGGCGTGTCGACACGGTGGTCATTTCAACCCAACATGATCCAGATGTTAGCCAAGAAGAACTGGCGCAGCTGGTCAAAGAGCAAGTCATTGCTCCGGTGATTCCAAGTGAGCTTTTGGATGACCAGACCCGTTACTTTATCAATCCAACGGGCCGTTTTGTAATCGGGGGACCCCAGGGGGATTCAGGTTTAACGGGCCGGAAGATTATTGTGGACACTTACGGAGGGGCAGCCCGTCATGGTGGTGGTGCTTTTTCAGGTAAGGATGCGACCAAGGTAGACCGGTCAGCTTCCTATGCCGCTCGTTATATTGCTAAAAATCTTGTCGCGGCTGGTTTGGCTGAGAAGGCTGAAGTTCAGTTGGCCTATGCGATTGGGGTTGCCCAGCCAGTGTCGATTCGGATTGACACCTTTGGGACTGGCAAGCAAGACGAAGCTGCTTTGGAAGCGGCTGTGCGCGCTCACTTTGACCTACGCCCAGCAGGGATTATCCAGATGTTGGATTTGAAAAAGCCGATTTATAAGCAAACGGCTGCTTATGGCCACATGGGACGGGAAGACCTTGATTTGCCATGGGAACGCCTGGATAAGGTGAAAGCTCTTCAAGCGTTTTTTCAATAAGAAAGAAACTACTGGTTACTTGAGAACTGGTAGTTTTTTTGTTCACGAACCTAAAATAAAATAGGCGACTAGATTCCCGACTCTAGCAAGAGAGCTAAAAATGTGATATAATCGTGGCAAACCACTGGTTTTTTATTAGTTTCAAGAAAGAGTCTATCAACATGAAAAAAATTGTGATTAATGGGGGACGCCCTCTTAAGGGAGAGGTGGTAGTTTCGGGTGCCAAAAATAGTGTGGTTGCCTTGATTCCAGCCATTATTTTGTCAGAGGATGTGGTGACCCTAGATGGTGTGCCGGATATTTCAGATGTGGCGAGCCTGATTGATATTATGGAGGTCATGGGGGCCACCGTCAAGCGGGATGGAGATAGTCTGGAAATCGATCCGTCCGGTGTGCAGTCTATGCAAATGCCTTATGGGAAAATTAATTCTTTACGTGCCTCTTACTATTTTTATGGTTCTTTGTTGGGCCGTTTTGGCGAGGCTACGGTCGGTTTGCCAGGTGGTTGTGATCTTGGACCTCGGCCCATTGACTTGCATTTGAAGGCCTTTGAAGCGATGGGAGCACGGATGACCTATGAGGGGAATTCCATGCATCTGACAACCGATGGTCAGGGAGTTCATGGGGCTGTGATCTATATGGACACCGTTTCTGTGGGGGCGACCATCAATACTATGTTGGCGGCGGTTAAAGCCAAAGGTAAGACCGTCATTGAAAATGCGGCGCGGGAGCCGGAAATTATCGATGTGGCAACCTTGTTGAACAATATGGGAGCCCACGTTCGGGGTGCCGGAACGGATGTGATTACCATTGAAGGGGTGGAACGTCTCCATGGAACCCGTCACCAGGTGATTCCAGACCGGATTGAAGCCGGAACCTATATCGCCATGGCGGCAGCAGTTGGTGAAGGTGTTAAAATTACCAACGTACTCTACGAACATTTAGAAGGCTTTATTGCCAAGTTGGAAGAAATGGGTGTGCGGATGACGGTTTCCGAGGATAGTGTCTTTGTCGAAAAACAAGCATCCTTGAAGGCCATCAATATTAAAACAGCCCCTTACCCAGGATTTGCGACGGACCTCCAACAACCGATTACGCCTTTGCTCTTGAGAGCAGAGGGACGTGGCTTGATCCTGGATACGATTTATGAAAAACGGGTTAACCATGTTCCAGAATTGGCACGCATGGGAGCAGGCATTACAACTGTTGGCCACCAGATTAGCTACGAAGGTCCTAACACTTTACATGGCGCGCAGGTGAAGGCAACGGATTTACGCGCAGGAGCAGCTTTGGTGACAGCTGGATTGATGGCGCAAGGTCAGACAGAGATTACCAATGTGGAATTTATCCTGCGTGGTTATTCCAATATTATTGATAAATTGCGCAACTTGGGAGCCTCTATTGATCTCATTGAAGATTAGCATGAGGGGAGGTTGAGACCAAAGTCTAGTCTCATTGACTTTGGTTAGCAAAATGCCTTTGACGCAGTAGCTGATTGGCCTCTTCGCTCGCTTTTCGAGCTCGGAAGAGGGCCAAATCAGCCTTGCGGGGGTGGGACTATGAACTAAATTTTTTCAAATTTAGTTCTGCCCCACTCCCTTTTCTTACGGTTATCAGGAGAATCGCTTATGACTCTATGGACCCACTTAGCCCAATATTCTTTTCTGCAAACACCCCGGCTTCACCTACGTCCGCCTTTGATTACGGATTTGGAGTTTTTTCATGCCCTGGCCCATGATCCGGAGAATGTGGTCTACATTTTTCCAGCCCAGGAGACCCTGGACGAAAGTTTGGTCCTGTGGACCCATGCCTTTCTAAAAAATCCCTTAGGAACCTGGGTTCTGGAAGATTCCCATGCGGGGCATTTGATTGGGGTTATTCGGTTGGAAAAAATTCAAGAAATGTCTGCGGAAGCGGAAGTTGGCTATTTTTTGGATAAAAGGTATTGGGGTCAGGGACTGATGGCGGAAGCCTTAGAGGCCCTTAGCCAGATTCTACTGGTCCCAGAGGGCTTTCAGACTCTGATTCTCCAAGCTCATCTTGAGAACAAGGCCAGTCAGCGAGTCGCTGAGAAAGCAGGCTTTAGTTTGTATCGCCAGTTTAAGGGCAGTGATCGCTATACCCGGAAAATGCGGGATTATGTAGAGTTCCGACGAAAGCGAGGGGCTGATGAGTAAGCATCAAGAAGTTTTAAACTACTTAGAGACTATGCCGATTGGTCGAAAGGTCAGTGTTCGCAGTGTGGCTAATTTTTTAGGCATCAGTGAGGGCACAGCCTACCGTGCCATTAAAGAGGCTCAAAACCGGGGCTGGGTGGAAACTCGTCCCCGGAGTGGAACCTTTCGGGTTTCTCCCAAGGATGATGCCCAGACTCCCTTGACCTATGGCGAGATTGTTGAGGTCACTGAGGCTCAGGTGCTAGCCGGAGCTGATGGCTTGGATAAGGAGTTTTCAGCCTTCAGTATTGGAGCTATGTCGCGCCAAAATGTGGTGACCCACCTCAAGGATGGTGGCATGGTCATTGTGGGGGACCGGATGTCTGTTCAGGAACTAGCCCTCCACCATGATTGTGCGGTTCTGGTGACGGGTGGTTTCCCTGTGGCAGAGAAGATTTTAGACTTGGCCAATCGCTTGTCAATCCCGATTCTATCCAGTAGTGAGGATACCTATCAGGTGGCTAGTCGGATTTCCCAGGCTGTGTCCCAGCGGCGGATAAAGTCCCATATTTTAACGGTGGCAGACAGTTATACACCGATTCGGGAATTTGGTTTTCTGACCAATCAGCACCAGGTCCGTGATTTTTTGACCCTGATTCAGAAAAAGCATATCTCGACCTGCCCCATTGTGGATGAAGCTGGTTTTTTCCAAGGCTTGGTCAACCTCAAAGAAATTGGCGGTCAGGCGGGGCATGTCAGTCTGGAAAAATTACTGCATCCCATATCTGCTACAGCCAAACTCTATACCAGTCTGGCTGTGGCCCAGCGAAAAATGATGGAACAGGGGATGGAATTTTTGCCCATTATCGACGAAGAAAACCGCCTGTTGGGGGTTCTCCGCAAGGAAGATTTGATTAAGGATGGGAGCCCAGGTAGAAGTGAACTGGCAGCTACTTTTTCCGAACAGGTCCGTCCCTATTTGGAAAAGGGTGAATCTTCTTACCGCTTGCGCGTGGCACCCTCGCTTTTGGATGAGCAGGGGAGCTTGGCTGCGGGGGTTTTGACAGAGGTAGCCCTTCAGCTGACCAAGTCCGAATTGGCGCTAGCCGGCTCGGGTTTCTATCTGACCTCGGCTTCGGTCCATGTCTTTCAATCGATTGAGGTGGAGGAGGTGCTGCTAGTAGAGGGTACTCTCCTCCATCAAAGCCGGACTAGTCGCGTTTTTCAAGTGTTATTTAAAGAAAAAGAGCAGGCAGTTGCTCAAATTACAATAGAAATTACAGTACAATAAGGAGAAACTATGATTACATTAAAATCCCAACGTGAAATTGATTTGATGAAGGCTAGTGGGGAGTTCTTGGCTAGCGTTCATAGAGGCTTGCGGGATTTGATTAAACCAGGAATGGATATGTGGGAAATTGAGGAGTATGTGCGTCGTCGTTGTAAGGAAGACAATGCTCTACCGCTCCAAATTGGGGTTGAGGGCCACTTGATGGACTATCCGTATGCGACTTGTTGCTCGCTTAATGATGAGGTTGCTCATGCCTTTCCCCGCCATCAGAAATTGAAAAAGGGCGATTTGATCAAGGTCGACATGGTTGTTGGCTTGGTGGACAAGGCGGAATTGGATGTGGCGAGCTTGGATTTTGATGATGTCCCAACCATGCGTCGCTTGTCTGAGGACTTCCGTGGTGGTGTGGCGGATTCTTGTTGGGCTTATGCCGTTGGTCAGGTGTCTCCAGAAGTTCAGGAATTGATGGATGTGACCAAGGAATGCCTCTATCGCGGCATTGCGGCAGCCCAGGTCGGTAATCGTCTCGGTGATATTGGGGCAGCCATTCAGGACTATGCAGAAAGCAAGGGCTACGGAGTTGTCCGTGATCTAGTTGGACATGGTGTTGGCCCAACCATGCACGAGGAGCCGATGGTTCCTCATTATGGTCGCGCTGGTCGTGGTCTACGCCTCCGGGAAGGGATGGTTTTAACCATTGAACCGATGATTAACCAAGGGACTTGGGAAATTGATACCGATATGCAAACAGGCTGGGCCCACAAGACCTTGGATGGTGGCCTGTCTTGCCAATATGAACATCAATTTGTAGTGACCAAGGATGGTCCGGTCATTTTAACAAGCCAAGGGGAAGAAGGAACCTATTAAGAGTTTGGGAATTCTAGGTGATGTGCAGCGGTAACAGAAAGTAGAGGTTGGGATGAAACAAATGGAAAAATTAAAGACGTGGTTTTCGAAGTTGGGTCAGAAACCACTAGTGGCTGCCCTGGGGCGCTTTTATGGCCAAGCCGATAGTCAGGTGATGGCCATTGCCATAGCCTACTATTTGATGCTGTCCCTTATTCCATTTTTTATCATTATCGCCAATCTCTTACCTTATTTACCCATCAACGCCAATGATATTTTGGCCTATCTCAAAGCTTGGCTACCAGCCAGCCTTTACCCGACATTGGCTCAGTTGATTGAAGGGGTTCTGTCCAAACCGTCTACGGGATTTTGGAGCATTGCCCTCCTATCGGCCTTCTGGACCTTGTCCTCCAGCATGTGGATGGTGGAACAAAGTTTTAATCGGGTTTATGGTGTAGCGAAGCGAACCAACTATCTACTTTCCCGGCTCTTGAGCCTGGTCATGGGAGTCCTCCTGCAGGTAGTGATTTTGACCTTGAGTTTCCTCAGCCTTTTTTCATCCTACCTGCTGGAGCAGGTGAAGACCTGGCTGAATCTAGAGCGTCTACCTCTGGAGGACCTACTTCGAGGCTTGAGTAGTTGGAGCATGGTCCCCTTGATTTTACTTCTGTTTTTCCTTTATTACACCCTCCCCAATGTGGCCATTAAGCGGATCCGTTACACCCTCCCTGGTGTGCTACTGGTGACAGGGGTTCTCTATCTTTTTAATGGCTTTATCAATCTGTATTTGATCCGTTTTATGGGGCGGTTCACAGACTACCGGTTTGTCGGATCGGTCGTGCTCTTTGCGGTGATTTTATGGTTTATCCTAATCGCTAGAGTGCTCATTATTGGAGCCGTTTTAAATGCCTCTTATCAATTTGTAAAAGAAGGGGAGTTCGACAGTAAAACCTATTTATAAGACGAAAAAGGCTAGGAGCGGAATCCTAGCCTTGATTGTTTGTAAATACAAAGAGTTTGCTGATGAGAAGGGACGTCACATCAGTAAGGAACATTAATTTTTTTCTAGCATATTAGATGAAAACAAGGTATAATTATAAGTGAAATCGTTTTCAATCTATTGATTCTGTGAGTTTAAATCAGTTGACAATTGGTAGGGAGAGTGGTGTGAAAAAGTTACTACTCCCTTTCTTATACAGCATTTCGAGTGTTTGGAGGTGTGGTTATGAAGAAGTTATTCTTAAGCCTCTCGATACTGTTTCTATCACTTATAGTTGCTTTTCATTTAGGGGAAAATCGGGAGCAATTGTTATTTGCAAGTTATCCTTCTGTAGATATTATTGACAGGGGAGATAACAGGGAGTCTTGGGAGAGTTTTGCTAAGAACTTAGATACTTTTGCTAGAGAGCAGGACAGTCTTCTTGCTTTACGGACAAGAGTCCCTAATTCTGATGGAAAAGTGTCTTTTGTTTACACGACATTTGGTGATGGAACAAGTCCTGACGGATTAAAATTGCAAGGGTCTGGGGATAGTCAAGATGTTAAAAATGCTTATCTACTATTAGATGGTCCATTGACAGCTGAGCATTTATCCGCCTATTTTCATGCTCAAGGCTACCAGAGTTTTTCTTATGAGTCCTCCTCGTTATGGAAGCTCTCCTTTTCTATTCTTGGCACTCCGCTCTATCTTCTGTCCCTGGCTTTAGCTGCCCTCGCTTATTTTAGCATAACTGTCATCGAAGGTATTAAAACTCTTCGGCACAGAGGTCTGAAGTTGTTATCTGGTCAGTCCTATTTTCAAATTTTTCTTCAAGCTTTCAAAAAAGAGGCAGTCTTCTCAGCTCAAATGACTGTTTTAGCTTTCTTAGTAGGAGCTGTCTTTCTATTCTTGTCGGCTGTAAGAGAGATTCTCTTTTTTCAACTATTAGCTTTTATCCTTATTCTTTATATTGTTGGTTTATTACTGATTTATTTATCCCTACAACTTCTTTTGCTTTTGCATCTAAAATACAGTCCTCTTGTATCTCTCTTAAAGGGGGCACTGCCTTTTTCTCGATTACTAAGCCTGCTTTTATTAAGTCAATGTGTTGCGCTATTGGCTTTAGGGTGGACGGAGAAGACGGTCTCATATGCTTGGAATCAAGTAACAGAGTTGGCCAGTGTTGAACAAGACTGGAATCAAGCCAAGGAATTGGTAGAGATTGGTTACAGTTTTGGGGCGGCTTTTACGAAGGGAGAAGAACAGAGAGAACAAGAGGAGTCATGGCTCTCCTTTATTCATGAAGCCTGGAAAAGTAATGCTATTTTTGTCCACAATGATTTGAGAGCTCGGCAGTTTGAAGTGGATCGGTCAGACTCCATTTTCTTACAAGTATCTTCTTCTTATTTAGAGAATCAGAAGTTGGACTATCCGAAAGAGTGGGATGCTTTACAAGTAGGGCAGTTTGGTTTGTTGTTACCAGAGAATCTCTGGAGTCAAAAGGAACTCTATCTAAGTCAAATGAAAGAGAAATGGGGCACGGATATTCAAATCTCCGCATTTCCATACAAGACTAGTAAAAAGCTATTTATCTATAATACTTCTTGGGATTTAAACCAGCGAATTTCGGATCCGATCTTGGAAGTGATTGGACCCGAATCGATAGTGGATAAAGACTTAGCCCGCTCCTATTGGTCGAGTACGGCTAGCCAGTTTTTACAAGTTCCCGGCTATCAGCAGACTCTTCAATTATTGGAAAAAACAGGAGCTGATCGCTGGGTGTCAAGTATTGAATTTTCGCAGAAAAATTATCAACTAGCTTTGGTTCAAGCAAGACAGGAATTTACTTTCTTAGTTCTAGGAGCTTGTTTAAGTGGATTTATTTCACTTCTTTTGTATTTCACCACGCAGGGAATTTATTTCCAAGAATTTAGAAAGGAGATTTTCCTGAAGCGATTAAATGGCTTGAATTTTTGGGAAGTGCATGGAGTCTATCTGTTCTTGCAGTTAATAGTCCTTGGAGTAGCAGCAAGTTTACAAATCTATTGGGCAATTCGACCGCTTTTTGTTTTAGGAAATAGTCTCTTATACCTTATATGCTTATTGCTGTTGCTCTATTATCAACAATTAAAAGAGGATCAATCAGCAGTGCTTCTTTTAAAAGGAGGGGGGTAAAGACATGCTCGTATGTGATCAGCTTGAGAAAAGTTATGGACAACGATCTGTATTTCAGGACTTAAGCATTCAATTTGAGGCTGGGAAAGTTTATGCTCTTGTGGGGGCAAGTGGCAGAGGTAAGACAACGCTCTTGAATATTTTAGCCAAGCTGGAACGCCCTGATAGTGGAAGGGTGTTCTATCGTGAGAAGGATCTGAACGCTTTACCAAGAATAGATTTTTTTAGAAATGATCTCGGCTATCTTCTTCAGCAGGGAGGACTGCTTGAGAATGAGACCATTGCTGCTAATTTAGAACTGGCTCTGGTTGGGAGAAAAACTCCAGTAGATAAGGAGGCCTTCTTTGCACAAAAGCTGGCTCAAGTTCACTTGGATTATCTTGATCTGGAACAAAAAATCTATGAGCTATCTGGAGGAGAAGCTCAGCGTGTGGCTATTGCCAAACTCTTTATTAAAGAACCTCCTCTGATTTTAGCAGATGAACCAACAGCTTCCTTGGATGCTGAAAATAGTCGATTGGCAATGGATTTATACTAAATAAAAATCGAATTTTGAATTATAATAGATTGTATGAAATTGAAATTAGATAAACAACAAGAAACTGAATTGAGATTAGCTCTTAGAAATAAAGACTACGCTACTTATCATAGACGC
>NZ_JACBXX010000054.1 GCF_013415245.1 Streptococcus danieliae
ATTCCCCTGAACTGAATCCTATTGAGAACAGTTGGGCTATTTTGAAAAAAGCGGTGACAGAATTGCTTAGAAAGACAGGCGATTTGACTGATGCAATAACATACTATTTAAAAACTAAATGACTATATTTGGTCCGAGGAGATGGTAGCAGCGATTATGAAACCTTATGGCTACACAATGGGAATTGTAGCGGTTTTGGTGGCTGGAACAACTGCGAAATCGTTAACAGATACCTTTAATCGCGATTTGCCAAAAACGAATCAAATCAACTTCTTGTCGACAATGATGGCGGCCATTTCCGGCTTTTTACTTCTAGCGGCAGATAGTTTAGAGGGTGGTTTAGCCAATGGCCATATGGGTACTAAGGGCCTTTTGACGGCTTTTCTAGCTGCTTTTATTACAGTTCATCTTTACCGTCTTTGCATTAAGAATAATGTGACGATTCCGATGCCCCAAGAAGTACCACCTAACGTATCGCAGGCCTTTAAAGATATTATTCCTTACGCTTTATCTGTGTTTGTTCTGTATGGTTTAGATCTACTTAGCCGGCAATTTGTGGGAACAAGTGTTGCAGAAGCAATTCTGAAAGCTTTTGAGCCTTTATTTACTGCAGCGGATGGTTACCTTGGCATTACCTTAATTTTTGGTGCCTATGCGCTTTTCTGGTTTGTTGGGATTCATGGCCCATCGATTGTTGAACCAGCGATTGCCGCTATCACCTATGCCAATGTAGAAACCAATTTCCAACTTTTGCAAGCTGGTCAACATGCGGATAAGGTTTTGACTTCTGGAACACAGATGTTTATTGTCACAATGGGGGGAACAGGGGCAACCTTGGTGGTTCCATTTATGTTTATGTGGCTGACAAAATCTAAGCGGAATCGAGCGATCGGTCGAGCGTCGGTTATCCCAACCTTCTTCGGGGTCAATGAACCGATCTTGTTCGGGGCTCCGATTGTTCTCAACCCTGTTTTTTTCCTTCCATTTGTTTTAGCTCCAATTGTAAATGTCTGGATCTTTAAATTTTTCGTGGACAGTCTCAAAATGAATTCCTTCAGTGTGAATTTGCCTTGGACAACACCAGGCCCCTTGGGAATTGTTATGGGAACTAACTTTGCCCCACTAGCCTTTTTGCTGGCGCTCCTACTAGTTGTTGTAGATGTAGCCATTTACTACCCGTTCCTCAAGGTCTATTATCAACAAATTTTAACAGAGGAGGCGTCAGGGCAGCCAGAGCCGGCTTTGCCTGCAAAAGAAGAGGTTGCAACTCTAAAAGAAGTGACGAAGCAAACCAATGTATTGGTTCTATGTGCTGGAGGTGGAACGAGTGGTCTCTTGGCGAATGCTTTAACCAAGGCAGCTCAAGAATATGGAGTTCCAGTGACAGCAGCGGCAGGCAGTTATGGGGCTCATCGGGAAATCTTACAAGAGTATGATTTGGTGGTACTGGCACCACAGGTGGCTTCGAATTACGCAGATATGAAACAGGAGACGGATGCTCTAGGAATTCGCTTGGCTAAGACCGAGGGAGCTCAGTACATTCAGTTGACGCGAGATGGTCAAGGGGCTTTGGAATTTGTTCGGAAGCAGTTGCAGTGAAGGAGTGAATAATGAGAAAACAGTTGCCGAAAGATTTTTTATTGGGAGGTGCGACAGCAGCCTACCAGGCAGAGGGTGCAACGAATGTGGATGGCAAGGGGGCAGTTGCCTGGGATCAATTCTTAGCAGATAACTACTGGTTTAAGGCAGATCCGGCTTCGGATTTTTACCATCAATATCCAATGGATCTGGCCTTGTGTGAGGAATTTGGGGTTCAGGCCCTACGGATTTCGATTGCTTGGTCACGGATTTTTCCTCTAGGCAAAGGAGAAGTGAATCCTAAAGGAGTTGATTTTTACCATCGTTTATTTACAGAATGCCGGAAGCGGGGAGTGGAACCATTTGTAACCCTTCATCACTTTGACACACCGGAAGCTTTACATAGTCAGGGAGATTTTCTGAATCGGGAAACGATTGACCATTTTGTAGACTATGCGACCTTCTGTTTTCAGGAATTTTCAGAAGTCACTTATTGGACTACTTTTAATGAGATTGGCCCGATTGGCGATGGGCAATACCTAATTGGAAAATTTCCACCAGGGATTCAGTATAATCTAGCTAAACTTTTTCAATCACATCACAACATGATGGTTGCCCATGCTCGAGCGGTTTTACAGTATAAACAAGCAGGGCATCCAGGTCAAATTGGGGTAGTACACGCACTGCCGACTAAATACCCTTATGACCCAAGTAATCCGGAAGATGTCCGTGCTGCAGAGCTAGAGGACATTATCCATAACAAATTTATTCTGGATGCCACCTACTTGGGCCACTATTCCCCAGGAACCTGGGAAGGAGTACAGGAATTATTAGATCTCCATGGTGGGCAAGTGGAAATACTGCCGGCTGATTTTGAGATTTTAGAGGCGGCAAAGGATTTGAATGATTTTCTTGGAATTAACTATTATATGAGTGATTGGATGCAAGCCTATGATGGAGAAACAGCCATTGTTCACAATGGAACAGGTCAGAAAGGCTCTTCTAGCTATCAGATTCGTGGAGTCGGCCGCCGTCAAGCCCCTGAATCCATCCCCAAAACCGACTGGGACTGGATTATTTATCCACAGGGTTTGTATGATCAGATTATGCGCGTGATGCGGGACTATCCCAACTATAAAAAAATCTATATCACAGAAAATGGATTGGGTTATAAAGATGAGTTGAGAGACGATACTGTTCAGGATGGTTATCGGATTGATTATATCCGCCAACATCTAGCAGTTGTTGCGGACGCCATCGCAGATGGCGCCCAAGTCAAAGGCTATTTCCTCTGGTCTTTGATGGATGTTTTCTCGTGGTCTAATGGCTATGACAAACGCTACGGTCTCTTCTATGTCGATTTTGAAACGCAACAACGCTATCCTAAACAAAGTGCCTACTGGTATCAACAGTTGTCTAAAGAGCGCTGGATTGACTAAGTTCGATTGATCCCAGCCTCTCTCAGCCAAGGTTCGCTGAACCTTCCTCGCTTTTTCCTTTCTAGGCTCGGGTATCTAAGGTTCACTGATGTTCCTCGTGAAACTTTCTGAAAGTTTACCTGTGTACCTTCCCTTTCTTTCCCCATTTTCAGAAGTTTTTTGTTACACTAATAAAAACAGAAGACTCGCAGTGGTTGCAAGGAGTATAATACCTAATTAAAATCAAAATTAGAATACTCGAATAATTTCAAAGAATTGACTAGGAAAGCCGACGAAGGTAGAACTTAGGTTCATCAAGGAGGCTTGACAACGTCAAAATTTGAAATTAAATGAGTATAAGGAGGGGCTTATGAAGGTTGGCTTAGTTCTAGAAGGTGGTGGGATGCGCGGTCTCTACACGGCTGGTGTGCTGGACGCCTTCCTGGATGCGGGGATCAAGGTAGATGGCCTCATCAGTGTCTCTGCTGGCGCCTTGTTTGGTGTTAATTTCCTTTCGGGTCAAAAGGGAAGAGCCCTTCGCTATAACAAACGCTTTATCGGAAACAAAAATTACATTAGTTTTTTATCCTGGTTGAAAACGGGAAATATGGTCAACAAGGAGATGGCCTATTATAAAATTCCGATGGAGCTAGATGTCTTCGACCAAGAGGCCTTTGCCCAATCGGGAGTGCCCTTTTATGTGACGGTGACCAACCTCGAAACCGGTCAGGCAGAATACCCCAAAATCGACCATGTTTTTGACCAAATGGAGTACCTCCGAGCCAGCTCAGCCCTCCCCTTGATTTCGAAAATTGTGGAGATTGATGGCAACAAGTATCTAGACGGAGGTCTGACCGATTCAATCCCCGTCGACTTTGCTAGAAGTCTGGGCTTTGACAAGCTCATTGTGATTTTGACCCAGCCCCTGGACTATCGGAAAAAGCCTTCTAGCGGGCGTCTTTACCGCCTCTTCTATAAGGACTATCCCAAATTTGTGGAGGTGGCCTCCAAGCGTTACCAGCACTACAATGACACAGTCGAGCGAATTGTAATGCTGGAGGCCGCTGGAGATATTTATGTGATCCGCCCAGACCAGGCCTTAGATATCGGCCGCCTGGAGCGGGATCCAGATAAGTTAGAAGCAGCCTACACCCTTGGACTAGAAGACGGGCAAGGTCATCAAACAGCTTTACAAAAATACTTGGAAGAAGTTTCTTGAAAAACAAGCATAGAAAACAGCCCAGAAGCATGATTGAAAAGGCTTCTGGGCTGTTTTTGGGGTTCGGGTAGTAACTATCTTTCACCCTACCTCGCTGTTTCATTTCTAGTCTCGGGTTGAAAAGTTTCCAGAAATCCTTCGCCGATAATTTCGTGGGCTTCGGTGATGGTGGTGAAGGCACGGGGGTCGAGGCGGTGGATGAGGGCTTTCATTTCTTGGATTTCACTGCGGCTCACGACGCAGTAGAGGACGTCGATGGGTTCTTGGCTGTAGTAGCCCTGGCCTTGGAGGACGGTGACGCCGCGGTTGAGTTCAGAGGAGATGGCCTGGGCGATTTGTTGGTTTTCCTTGCTGACGATGATGAAGCCTCTGCCGGCATAGCCACCTTCTGTGATTAGGTCGATGACGCGACTGGTGATAAAGACAAAGAGGAGGGTGTAGGTGATGAGGCGGAGGTTTTGGAAAACAATGAGTTCCAAAGTCAGAATGGAGAAGTCGAGGGCAAACATTAGTTGTCCCAGAGAAAGGGGAGTGCGGTTTTCCAAGAGGCGGGCAACGATGTCACTGCCCCCGGTGGTTCCGCCGGCGCGGAAAACGAGTCCGAGTCCGATACCAAAGAGGATTCCGGTCAAAACGCTGACGATGAGGAGGTCGTTGCTGAGGGGGATGGAAAGGGGGATTTTCTCGAAGAGCAGAAGCCAGACGGAGATGGACAGGGAGCCGATGATGCTGTAGATGAGAAAGCTATTGCCAAAGGCTTTCCGACCGATATAGAGGAGGGGCACATTGATTAGCAGATTCATCAACCAGACCGGGATTTTGAAAAGGTAGTAGACAATCAGGGTGATACCGGTTGCCCCTCCTTCGAAGAGTTGGTGCGGGATGACCAGGTACTGGAGAGCAAATGAGAATAGTGCAGTACCGATGAGAATCTGCAAAACTTTACTAGGTTGCATAAGGGGCTCCTTTCTCCTTCTGCTATAACGGGAAGCCTTTTATGAGGGCTCAGATGCGAGTGAATGGATAGATTGGATGTATCTGTCTAAATTCTATCATTTTTTTCACAAGTCAGGGGTGGATTTTGTGCTTTCGCGCAAGCTTAGTGTGGTGCCCAGGCGGGTCAGTGTTGGGATGTCACGGGGGCTGAGGACTTGTTTATTGAGAATGTCCATGGCGGTTCGGCCCATTTCTTCGGTGTAGACGGTTACACTGGAGAGGCGGGGGTAGACTTGTTTGGTGATGCTGGTGTCATTGAAGGAGATCAGTTGGATGTCCTCGGGGACACGGATGCCGGCTTCCTGTAAGGCCTTGAGTGCTCCGATAGCCAGGCTATCGCTGGCTGCAAAGTAGGCTTCGGGGAGCTTTTCTTGTGCGGCGATTTTGCTTTTGATCAGGTCGTAGCCGGCTTGTGTGGTGAAGCTGCCGGTGAGAATGAGCTGGGGGTCGTAGATGCCTTTCTCGATGCAAAAGAGAGAGTAGGCGCGGAGGCGTGGTTCGGGGATGGTTTCGGTGAGGTCGGTGGTTCGCTCCTGGCCGGTCAGAAGTCCAATGCGGTGGCAGCCGGTTTCGGTGAGGTAGTGGAGGGCGGATTGGACCGCGTTTTCGAAGTCCGTGGTCACGCAGGGGTGGCCCTGGTTGAGGGTGTCACTGTCGACAAAGACTAGGGGTTTTTGCAGCTGTTCTAAGTGGGCAATTTGTTGTTGGCTGAATTTGCCGATGCAGATGACACCGATGACTTCCTCGGCCAAGCGAAAAGGGATGTCATTGAAGTAGCGAAGCATCTCGTAGTCTAGCTCCTGGGCTCTGTTTTCAATACCCAGGCGGATATTGTAGTAGTAGAGGTCGTCCAGTTCGTCTTGCTCGCTGACCCATTGAATGATGGCAATCTGGTGCTTTTCCTTTTTAAAGTTGCCGCTTTTTTGGTGCCTTTTGTAGCCCAATTCATCGGCAGCCGTCAAGATGCGGTGCCGGGTCTGTTCCGTCACGGCCAGTGTCGGATCCTGATTGAGCACGCGGGATACAGTGGCGATGGAAACATTGGCGAGCGATGCGATATCTTTGAGTGTGGCCATAGAATTCTCCTTTTTATCCACTCTAGTATAGCATAGGAGCTAGCTTTTATTCTTTTTAGTAAAAATTTACTAAAATTATTGCGGTTCATTGTGAAAAGGGTTACACTAAAGAAAAAAAGGACAAGGAGCATCATTTATGGAAGCAAGTGAACTAAACAAACGATTTTCAGAAGTTTTTGGAGTGCAAGCGGACCAGATCTTCTTCTCCCCAGGGCGGATTAATCTGATTGGCGAGCATACGGACTACAATGGGGGCCATGTTTTCCCTGCTGCTATCAGCCTGGGAACCTACGGGGCGGCTCGCAAGCGGGAGGACCGCCTGTTACGCTTCTTTTCAGGAAATTTCCAAGAAGAGGGTGTGATTGAGGTTTCTTTGGACTCACTGGAGTTTGACCAGGATCATGGCTGGGCCAATTATGCCAAGGGTGTGCTTCATTTCTTGGAGCAGGCGGATCATGTATTGGATTCGGGGATGGATGTCTATGTCTACGGAACCATTCCCAACGGGGCAGGCCTCTCCTCGTCCGCTTCCTTGGAGCTCTTGATTGGTGTGATTGCGGAGCATCTCTACCAGCTCCAAGTGGATCGGCTGGAGCTGGTCAAGATTGGCAAGCAGACAGAAAATGATTTTATTGGCGTCAATTCCGGCATCATGGACCAGTTTGCAATTGGTATGGGAGCAGACCAGCGGGCTATCTACTTGGACACCAATAGCCTGGATTATGAGTTGCTGCCCCTGGATCTACAAGACAATGTCGTGGTGATCATGAATACCAACAAACGCCGCGAATTGGCAGATTCCAAGTACAATGAACGCCGGGCAGAATGTGAAATAGCCCTGGCGGAACTCCAGACCTTATTGGACATCCAAAGTCTGGGTGAGTTGGATGTCTGGGACTTTGATGCCTATAGCTACTTGATTCAAGATTCCAACCGCCTCAAACGCGCCCGCCATGCGGTTTTTGAAAACCAACGGACCCTGCAGGCCCGCCACGCGCTGGAAGCCGGTGACCTTGAGACATTTGGTCGCCTTATGAATGCCTCCCATGTTTCCCTAGAGCAGGACTATGAAGTCACCGGAATCGAATTGGATACCCTGGTCCACACCGCCTGGGCCCAAGAAGGCGTGCTCGGAGCCCGTATGACCGGCGCCGGCTTTGGCGGCTGTGCCCTGGCCCTGGTGGCCAAGGACAAGGTGGCCGACTTTACAGCAGCCGTCGGCCAGCGCTATGAGGAACAGATTGGCTATGCCCCTAGCTTTTACATCGCCCAAGTGGCTGGAGGCACGCGCATCCTAGATTAAAGAAGGAGGAAAGTATGCAGCAGGATTTGGTACATGCCTTTGTGACAGCCCTAATTGCGGCTAGTGACTACCAGGAACTGGATCGGACCTACTTGGTCAACCGTGTTTATGCTTTGGTGGGAGAAATGAGAGTAGCAGCCCCAACAGATCCAGCTAGTCTGATTGACCTAAAGGACTGCCTACTTGACCAGGCGGTAGCCTCTGGCACCATCGGAGCCCTGCTCGAGGAGCGAGAGCAGGTCGGAGCCCAACTGATGGACCTAGCCACTCCCCGCCCCAGTCACGTCAACCAGCAATTTTGGCAGACCTACGCAGAGGACCCAGACCAGGCCATTGCCGATTTCTATGCCCTCGGCCTGCGCAATGACTACATAAAACGAAAAGCGATTGCCCAGAACATCGCTTACCAGTCACGGACCAAATACGGGGACCTGGAGATTACCATCAACCTCTCCAAACCCGAGAAGGACCCCAAAGCCATTGCGGCTGCCAAAGCAACGCCTGCCTCAGACTACCCCCATTGCCAACTGTGTCTGGAAAACGAAGGTTATCTGGGCCGCCTCAACCATCCGGCTCGGGCCAATCACCGCATCATCCGCTTTCCAATGGAGGATGAGGAGTGGGGTTTTCAATATTCGCCCTATGCCTATTTTAGGGAACACGCCATTTTTTTCTACGGCCAGCATGAACCCATGCAGATTAGCCCCTTAACCTTTGCCCGCCTCCTCACCATTGTCGACACCTTTCCGGGTTACTTTGCAGGCTCCAATGCCGACCTCCCCATTGTCGGTGGCTCCATTCTGACCCACGAACATTACCAAGGCGGCCGTCACACCTTCCCCATGGAGCTGGCTCCCATGGAAGAAAACTTTATTTTCTCAGGCTTTCCAGAAGTAACAGCAGGTATCCTCCAGTGGCCCCTGGCTGTGATCCGCCTCCAAAGCGAACAAAAACCAGCCCTCCTCAAGCTGGCCACAAAAATCCTTACCACCTGGCGCAACTACTCAGACCCGGAGGCGGGCATCCTAGCCGAATCAAATGGCCAAGCCCACCACACCATCACCCCCATCGCCCGCAAACGGGATGGCCGCTATGAACTGGACCTGGTTCTAAGAGACAACCAGACCTCGGAGGAATATCCGGACGGCATCTACCACCCCCACCCCGATGTCCAACACATCAAAAAAGAAAACATTGGCCTGATTGAAGTCATGGGGCTGGCCATCCTCCCCCCACGCTTAAAAAACGAACTCGAAGAAGTCGTCGCCTTCCTGACAGACCAAGCAGACCAAGTCCAGCCCATCCACCAAACCTGGGCCAATCAGCTCAAAGCAGCCCACCCAGACCTCACAACTGACGCAGCCGAGACCTTAGTCCGCCAGTCCGTCGCAGACATCTTTGCGCGTGTCCTAGAAGACGCCGGTGTCTACAAAACAGACCCCAAGGGGCGCCAAGCCTTTAAACGCTTTTTAGATACCGTAGGGATTGAAAAACAAGGGATTTAGCGTCCCTTGTTTTTGTTACCCCTCAACCAAAAAACACCCTTTCTTTGAGTTTACCTCAAAGAAAAGGGTGCTACAGGAATTATTTCTCAGTTTCGAGTAGGTGTTGACCTACCAAGGCAGCTAGGAAGCCACCAACAAGTGGTGCCAAGATGAAGACCCAAACCTGGCTAAGGGCTGTGCCACCAAGCAAGAGGGCAGGGGCAAGGCTGCGGGCAGGGTTGACAGATAGACCTGTCACATTGAGACCCAACAAGATAAGGGTTGTCAAGGACAGACCGATGACAAGACCAGCAATTTTTCCATTACCTTTGCTGGCAGATGTTACGGTAACAATGACCAAGACAAAGATAAAGGTTGCAATTACTTCAAAGAGGAAGGCCCCCATGGCTGAAACGTTGCTGAAGCCATTTTCTCCCAAGCTGGTAACGGCTTGACCAGAGCTTGTGAGGAAGAAACTCAAGCTTGCAGATGCAAGTAGGGCTCCGATGACTTGTGCGATCACATAAGTGACAAGTTCTTGGGTATTCATCCGTTTATTGACGAGCATTGCCAAGGATACAGCCGGATTCAAGTGGGCACCGGAGACAGTTCCAATGCTGTAGGCTGCAGCGACGATGGAAAGACCAAAGGCAAGCGCGATTCCAAGATGACCGATGCCTTCAAGACCATTTCCAAAGACAACAGCACCTGTTCCGATAAACACTAACATAAAAGTACCGATTAATTCGGCAAAGAATTTTTTAGACATTTTAAACCTCCATTTCCGAGTATAGAATGATTTTCGGAAATTTTCAAGAAATTTGCTTAAAAATTTTTGGAAGCGTAGCTATTGAAGATAATCAATCCCATGAGGAGACTGATAGGCATGAAAAAAATTGATTCGCAACTGATTGTTCTTTATAAAATTGTTGACAATGCAGATGTACGTCAGTACTCAGCGATCAGTGGTGATCGAAAGGGGATTGCCACCTACTGTAAAAAAACAGGGAGTTATTCCTATGAAGGAGATGACTTGCAGCATTTTACAGATTTTGTGAAGGATACTCTGGTTACTAGCGTTTTAAAAAATAAGGATCTTCCCCCTAAAATTGTACATGGTTTTGGATAAGATCGAGGAGGTGCTATCATGGAAGTAATGGCTTTACCAAGTAAGGAGATTTTAATGTTTGCCAAACAAATTAGCCCCTAGATTGTTGGAGCTGAGACGATTTCAGGGAAGCAACGCTGTATCTTTCATGATACTACCCCTTCGGAGATTCTTGAGCTGTATCAATCGATTCAATCCAAGCTGAGTTTTACATATGAAGAAGCACCTAGAGAAATCTAAGTGCTTTTTAGTACGACGGGCATGTCGTATATCTGAGGTGCAAGTCCTCTGTGGGCACCTGCTACCGGTGAACCCAATAGCGACTCCCAAGCCTGACTATCGTGAGGTAGCGGGGAGAGGAAGGGATAGCGAAATCGTGGCTCTACGAACAGAAATGTGATATGAAGGCGTATGTAGTGGATGAGGAGGCTGAAAACTCTAAAGTCCCAAAAGGTAGTCGTAACCTATATGCGTAGATCACGAGAGTAAACGAGGAAAGATATACGACTTATCCCGTGAGGTCTCATGAGCGTCGTAGACGTAGTAACAACGAATCATGAGAAGTCAGCCGAACCCATAGTAGTGATGAAGTTTCTGTAATGGAAATGGAGCGAAGGGGCGAACAATTAACCGAAGTAATCCTACTTCACTTGTGTCTGTAAAAGAACGGTCTGATAGAACTGGAGACGGTCACGTATTGACTAGGAGAAGGTTCACGAATCTAAGATGTCCCTCAGACACCGAAACAAGAAAGGAATACGCACATGTCAGAATTGCTAGATAAGATATTATCTCGGAACAATATGCTTGAAGCCTATCATCAGGTAAAAAGAAACAAGGGTTCTGCTGGTATCGACGGAGTTACCATTGAGGAAATGGATAATTTCCTACGGCAACATTGGCGAGAAACCAAGGAACTTATAAAGCAGAGGAAGTACAAACCTCAACCAGTTTTACGAGTTGAAATTCCTAAGCCAAATGGTGGCGTCCGAAATCTTGGAATCCCTACAGTCATGGACAGAATGGTACAACAAGCGATTGTTCAAACCATCAGTCCAATCTGTGAAAGACACTTCTCAGAGTATAGTTATGGCTTTCGTCCCAATCGCTCTTGTGAGACAGCTATTATTCAAC
>NZ_JACBXX010000052.1 GCF_013415245.1 Streptococcus danieliae
TGCTTGAATACGGTTGTGATAAGCAGAAAGTTGTTTATTTTTGAGAGCTGATTTTAATTCATTAATTTGATCTTGTGTGAATTCCATAATATCTATTATAATTCAGATTTTGATTTTTGTTAAGTATGAATTTTCATGATGAGTATCATTTCCCAGAGTACAATACAAAAACAGCTCTCTGCTAGATGTTTTTACAAATAACAGAGAGCTCAAAGGCTGGTACAAAAGTTTAGCCTCTCTTTTTTGAGTTAGTAAAATAAGATAACGCAGTAGTTGATACATGAAGAACACTACATGCTCTTCGATGTTTAAACTCAAGGAGTCAATTCCTGACTCCTTGACCAATCTTTATGACCTATGGTTCATAAAGACCTTTAATCACTATAAGGTTAAGGAAAGACTACTGATACTCTTTTTAATTGAAACTCGTTTGAGTATTAGTCGAGTGGTTCCTCTTCGTTTTTGCGTTTCTTACGACCGAGCAATCCAATACCTAGTACACCCAAACCAGCCCAAGCAAGACCATCTGAAGACTCATCTCCTGTATTTGGTAAACGACCTGCAGATACCTTCTGAGTCATGGACTCCAATTGACTCCGTGAAAGCGATCCTCTCATTGATTCTGAAATAGATTCTGATACGGATTCGCTAACGGATTCTGAGATTGATTCTGAGACTGATTCGCTGACGGACTCAGAAATTGATTCTGATACGGATTCGCTAACGGACTCAGAGACAGATTCTGATACTGATTCGCTAACGGACTCAGAGACAGATTCTGATACTGATTCGCTTACTGACTCAGAGATAGATTCTGATACTGATTCGCTGACGGACTCAGAGACAGATTCTGATACTGATTCGCTAACAGACTCAGAGATGGATTCTGATACTGATTCGCTGACGGACTCAGAGATGGATTCTGATACTGATTCACTTACAGATTCTGAGATGGATTCTGATACTGATTCACTTACAGATTCTGAGATAGACTCAGACACGGATTCACTTACAGATTCTGAGATAGATTCAGACACTGATTCGCTTACTGACTCTGAGATGGATTCTGATACTGACTCACTTACTGATTCAGAAATAGACTCTGATACTGATTCGCTGACGGATTCAGATACTGATTCGCTTACTGACTCAGAGACAGATTCTGATACTGACTCGCTGACGGACTCAGAGATGGATTCTGATACTGATTCACTTACTGACTCTGAGATAGACTCAGACACTGACTCACTTACTGATTCAGAAACAGACTCAGAAACGGATTCGCTTACTGACTCTGAGATAGATTCTGATACTGACTCACTTACTGATTCAGAAACAGACTCAGAAACGGATTCGCTTACTGACTCTGAGATAGATTCTGATACTGACTCGCTAACGGACTCAGAAATTGATTCTGATACTGACTCGCTAACGGACTCAGAAATTGATTCAGACACGGATTCGCTTACAGATTCTGAGATAGATTCTGATACTGATTCGCTTACTGACTCTGAGACAGATTCTGATACTGACTCACTTACGGACTCTGAGACAGATTCTGATACTGACTCGCTAACGGACTCAGAAATTGATTCAGACACGGATTCGCTAACAGATTCTGAGATAGATTCTGATACTGATTCGCTAACAGACTCAGAGACAGATTCTGATACTGACTCGCTAACGGACTCAGAAATTGATTCTGATACTGACTCGCTAACGGACTCAGAAATTGATTCTGATACTGATTCGCTTACTGACTCTGAGATAGATTCTGATACTGACTCGCTAACAGACTCAGAAATTGATTCAGACACGGATTCGCTAACGGACTCAGAAATCGATTCTGATACTGATTCGCTAACAGACTCAGAAATTGATTCAGAGATTGACTCTGACACTGACTCACTTACGGACTCAGAGACAGATTCTGATACTGATTCACTTACAGATTCTGAGATTGACTCTGACACGGATTCACTTACAGATTCCGAAATCGATTCTGATACTGATTCGCTCACTGACTCAGAAATTGATTCTGATACTGATTCACTTACAGATTCCGAAATCGATTCTGATACTGACTCGCTGACAGATTCAGAAATAGATTCTGATACTGACTCGCTAACGGACTCAGAGATAGATTCTGATACTGACTCGCTGACGGATTCAGAAATAGACTCTGAGATAGATTCACTTACAGATTCTGAGATAGACTCTGATACTGATTCACTTACAGATTCGGAGACAGACTCAGAAACGGATTCGCTGACGGATTCTGAGACAGACTCAGACACAGATTCCGATACCGAAGTACTGATGGACTCAGAGACGGATTCTGAAACAGAGGTACTAATCGATTCCGAAGTAGATAGGGACAGACTCTCGCTTACAGATAGGGACTCAGAAACGGAGAGGGATGTGCTAGTACTTACGGATTCAGAGGTACTCTGACTGATTGAGAGTGATTCTGAGACAGACTCGGAAGCGCTGGTGCTTGCAGACACTGAGGTGCTCTGGCTAGTAGACAAGGATTCTGAGACTGACGTTGAGGCACTGGTACTTGTTGACAAGGATGTGCTCTGGCTGGCTGAAATCGAATCAGACACTGAAACAGAAGCACTCATACTGGTTGAAAGCGAAGTGCTTTGACTAGCGGATAGTGATTCTGAAACAGATACCGATGCACTGGTGCTTGTCGATAAGGATGTGCTCTGACTAGCTGAAATGGACTGCGACACAGAAGCTGACGCACTGGTACTTGTTGATAGCGAAGTACTTTGGCTAGTAGAGAGCGATTCAGAAGCTGAGTTTGAGGCACTCATGCTGGCCGACAAGGATGTGCTTTGGCTGGCTGAAATCGAGTTGGACACAGAAGCTGACGCACTGGTACTTGTCGAAACAGAATTGCTCTGACTGTTGGAGAGCGATTCAGACAGGGAAGCCGATAGAGACTGACTGGCACTTAGAGAAGCGGAAATACTGTTACTCAAAGACACGGATTCAGAAACTGATGTAGACTCAGAATCACTGAGAGAGGCTGCAATACTATCGCTGGCAGACTCTGATTCAGAGATAGCCACCGATTCACTGGCACTCAAGGATAGAGACTCTGAAGAATTATCTTTTCTATAAGTATAATAAACCTCATTATTAGTAGCATTTGCATCAAGGAAACCATTGCTATCCTGTGGATCCACTAGAATATAGCCTTCAATATCTAACGCTACTGTCGTGTATGCGGATTTAACCCAACCTTTTTGAATCACATCCTCACGAATCGGATTGCCTTCTTCATCCACAAAATGTGTCACCTGCTCCACATAGGTAGCTGCAGGTCTAAACTGCATTTGATTACTTGTAGTTACCTTGGTTGGACTTTCCCAGATCCATTCTGTAACTAAAGTACCTGATCCAGCAATATTTACTTGAGGCCGACCTCTAAGCAGGCGATAATCCAAAGTAAAACCATCTTGGACTTTCTGAGCAACCGTGGTACCAAAGGTAATAGACTCACGCGTCAATTGATTTTGACCCTGATCAAAGGTGGTTACATAGTAGCTTGAGGCATCCTTGTTTTTGGAAACCGTGATATAGTTACCAGTAGTTTCGTCACGTCCCACATACTCTGTATAGTAACCTGGGTTTGGATCCCGTGGTAGGTCGTCACGTGGGACCAGGTCATCAATGCTATAGCCTGGTAGGTTGGCAGGCTCCGATAGGCTACTTACTCCCCCAGCTCGGAACTCGGAACGACCAGTCTTCAAGGCCTCTGCTTCCTTTGTGGCTGTTCCAGCCAGCTTGAAACTCTGCTTGCCAGCTGAATTCTCTTTAGCCAACTCAGCTGCAAGAACCTGGTTGCTGGTTTTCAAGGCCGACACAGCCGTCTGGATCTCCGCCAAAGTTGCTGAAGCATTGCCAAAGACTGCTTGAGCAGCTGCTAGATCTGCTTGGCTGGTTGCCAAGGCCGCTGCCAAGTCTGCATTCGCAGTATCAACACCTTGTTCTTGGGCCACCTGATGGAGGACCTCTGCACCACTTTGCACGCGCGTCAGCTCATCTAGTCCAGCTTCCCGATTCTTGCTCACCTCTGTGACCGATTCCTTGCCATTTTCTGGCTGGTCAGAGACCGATTGACTGGTCTGGTCGGATTTGCTTGCTTGGGACGAAAGAGCTTCTGAGCCAGAAAGCGACTCTGAGTTAGACGCAGATACACTTTCAGAAACTGACTCTGAAGTTGATAGTGATTCAGATGCTAGAACCGATTCACTCACAGACAGAGAAAGCGACTCTGACACGGATAGGGAACTGGAGAGCGACTCCTCTTGAACAGTCTCCTTGCTTTCAGACGCAGGAGTCACCTCTGTTGAAGTCGCCACCTCAGAAACCACTTCAGAAGTTGCCACAGAATCAGTCTTCAACACAACCTCATCCTGGGTCGCCAAGACATCGCTGGCTACTTCTGACGAAGCAACAGTTTCCTCCGCAAAGGCTGCATCCGTGGCCAAGGCAGCGCCACCGACTAAGGCTCCCAGTGCTCCAGCACCTTTTAAAACCGTGTTGGGCGAGAGTAATTTCGCCTCTAGCTCATCGCGCTCCGATCGCTCAGCACGACGTGCTAGTGTTTTACCTAATAATACTGTTCCTACTGTCGACACAACGGTACTCACCCAGTGTTTACCGGACTTGCGTAGCTTCACGCGCGTATGTCTGTAGGATTCTACATGTCTTCCGTTTTTCAATCTCACACGAACACAACCTTTCAAAAATTAGTAACCCCTATATTTTATACCAAGTTCCATCAATTTTCAACCAATTGAACCTATTTATCTATCTTTTTTTAGAGTAAAAAACAAGAGACTAGAACATCGCTCCAATCTCCTGCTGCCTAATAGTGTCAAATATGGTTTGCGAAGCAAACCTCAATCGTTCGCTTAAACTCGGAAGAGGACCTAATCAACCTTACGGGGCGCGAGGTAGGTAGCGAATAAACTAAATTTTTTCAAATTTATCTCTATCCCGCTCCCCACTTGTCGAGAATCTTGATCAAGGTTAGGCACTTCTGGTAGTCCTGCATCTGGCCGGCTTCCAGAAGGGAATCCCGGTGGAGCTGCAACCGCCAACGGTAGGCCCGCAGTTCCGCTGCCACATCAAAGCCAATTAAAGACAGAATCGTCACCCGCTCCTGAATACTCCGAAGCGGAAAGACATGGACCGCATCCACCGTCTTGGTCACCGAAGTTGACCGCTTGCGATGGAAGTAGGTCCCTGCATGACTGTAAACCAGCTTATCCGCCAGCAAATACAGCTTCCAGGTTGTATAATCATCCTCCACCTGTTCATCCTCAGGATAAACAATATCTTGAAAGAGCTCCGCCTTATACAATTTGGCCCAAGGTACCGTAAAGACCTGGCTAAAGCCCTGACGGGCATCATATTGGTAGTCAAACCACTCTGCGGGCGTCAAGGTCTTTTGAAAATAATCCTCACCCTGCAGATGGAACCGAAAAGCTCCCCGATCATCAACGTACTCTGTAAAATTACCGATCGAAATATCCGCATCCTGCTCCTTCAAGGCCCGATAAAGGGATTCCACATGGGTCTCCTCCAACCAGTCGTCATTATCAACAAACAGGATATAATCCCCGGTAACCAGGGGTAAGGCAGTATTGCGGGCCGCCCCCACACCAGAACCACCCAGCTTCTTATGAATCACGCGCACCCGTGGATCCTTGGCTCGGTAGTCCTCACAAACCCGCGCCGAACCATCCGTTGAACCATCATTGACCAAGATAATCTCCAACTGCTTATAGGTCTGGCCCAGAATACTATCTAGACAGGACTCCAAGTAGGGACCCGCATTAAAAACTGGGACAATCACTGTTACTGTTTCCATCTAGTCCTCCTTGCGGTGATGCCGCAGCAAATCCAATTTACTGCTGATTTGCTGATAGAGTTCAATCTGACCAGTCTGCAAGGCATCCGCCTGGCATTTTTCCAAACGCTTGTAATAGGATTCCACATGCTCGGTCACATCATAGCCCAAAGCCACCAACAAGGCCAGGCGTTCTTCCGCAATCGCAATCATGCTCGCAGTATCTGTCTGCATCTGATTGCGGGACAGGCCAGCCGGACTCTGCGAATAATAGTACAAAGGTTGGTTACTAAAGTGAATCCGTTTGGCCTTGAGGTAGAGCTTATAGATGGTCGCATCATCTTCCCGCAAACGCCCCAGGGGATAGGCAATTCCCTCCCAGAGGGAGCGTTTAAACAACTTCATAGGCGAAAAGGTAAAGACCAGGTGGAAATTGTTGGCCCCGCTGCTCTCCTTTTGCAGCCATTCTTGCACCGAATAGGTTTGTTCAAAAAACATTTCTTGGGTAATCGAAAAGAGGAAGGACTGCCGCTCTTCGTTGAAAGATGTGAAATTACAAATGGAAATATCCGCGTCATTTTCAACCAAGCCACGGTAGAGCACCTCCAAATAAGTCGCTTCCAAAAAATCATCCGCATCCACAAAGGTCACATACTCTCCCTGGGCCAGTTGGAGGCCCAGATTTCGAGCCGCCGATGGCCCTTGGTTCTCTTGATGGACCAAGCGAATCCGTCCATCTTTGGCCGCATAGTCCTGACAGATAGCCCCACTACCATCGGTTGAGCCATCATTGACCAGAATCACCTCAAACTGTCCATAGGTCTGCTTTAAGATCGAATCCAGGCACCGCCGGAGATAGCTGGATACATTGTAAACAGGAACCACAATCGAAATCAAATCTGAGTTCCCTTTTTCCTCAAAAGTCACTTCTTCCTCCTCTAAACCAATCCGTGCCACAACCTGCCGCTCATAATCAAGATCAGCCGCCAACTGCAACCCTTCATCATAATTAAACTCTGCCGTATGCTTATGCTCCAACTTGACCTTGTGGGTCGCCCCCATCTGGAACCATTCATATTCCGAATCAATATGCCCCAGATCCAGCGCCTGATAGCCCGCCGCGTGCAAATCCCGTACCAGCACCTTGGCCGTCGGCCCCAACATGACCAGAATCAACCGATCGCCCGCCCTTGAATGAACGGCCTCTCGAATAGCCTCATAATGGGCAAAAGCGTTCCGCGAAGGACAGACCAGCCGCTCCAAGGACCCAACCCCAGCAAAAAGATCATTACCAACGCCCGAGCGGGACGTTTCCCCTTCCACCAGTAACACATCTCGCCCTTGCCACAGAGCCTTCAGGGCTTGAAAAGAAGCCGCCGCTTGCCCTTTGTCCACCAAATCAATATAGGGCCTAGAAATAAAGGTCGAACCATACCAAGGCGACCGGCAGTGCGCTTGGTAAAAAGCTTGATAGCGAGCAAAATGTTGCTGCCAAAATAACCGAGCATTGGAATTGTAACGCTCCAGATCCTGAAAGACATCCGGGAGACAGACCAGGAAATCCTCCCGACTGGGGGTTTCCAAAATCTCCAAGAGGGCCTGGGCCAAGGCTGGATCATAGTCTTGATAGGGAATACTAGACCCCGTCATCAGCTCCACCTCACCATCGCCAAAGCGGGCCACAGATGCTCCCCGCTCCTGGATATAGGCCAAACTCTCCAGAATCGGCCGCACTTGAATAAATCCTAAATCACTCATACACTCCTCACTGACACAGGGCTTGGAACACCGCTTCCGTTAAGAGACGCCGACTAAAGTAACCCTGCCGTAACAAGGGATTAAAGGCCCGCACCCGCTCCACCAAGAGCTGGTAGTCTGCCTCAGACAAGACCTCAATCCGCTCAACCGCTTCCGCCAAGGAATCCACCACAAAGCCCAGACCGTTGGCCTCAATCAGCTCCTGATTGGCAATGCCCCGCTGGACAATCACCGGAATCCCAGCAGCCAAAAAGGTGCCCAGCTTGTAGGGACAATAGAGGGTCTGGTAGTCCTTATCCCGATCATCCATCCAAACCAAACCAAAACCACCCGCTGATAACTCCAACAACAACTGCGGATCTGGCTTATAGCCCATGGCCCGAACCTGCTCCGGCAACTCCAGCTGGTGCCAGGTGTAGAGCTGCAAGGGCACCGAATAGTTCCACTCCTTGACAAAGGAAAAGCGCTCTGGCGAACCTGGAAAATGAAGCACCTTCTGAAAACTGGCTTCCGCCTGGGGCAGCTCTGTCGGATGGTCCCACATCCCCTGCACCAGGGTTTTCGCAACCGTCAACCCCTGCTCCCGCAAGACATCAATCATCTTTTGACTAGGCGCTACTAGCACATCGGCCTGATTGAAGTAGGCAATAGTCCGCTCCATCAGATAGTAGTTCCCCGCAAACATCAAGGGCACCACGTCATGGATAAAGAGTACAATCTTGATCCGATAGGCCCGTAACTTTTTCATCAAGCGCTCATCAAAGGCCGTCGTATTCCAAGTCGGTGTCTGAAAAATCACCACATCCCCATGCCGCAGACCAGCCACAATTCCATCCAAACGCTTGGACAGCTCCGACTCACTATCCCCCCGCATATCGAAGGCATAGATCCCCAATTCCCGGTAACCCAAGTCCGTTGCGATGTCGGTTACCATATTCTGGGCAAGCTGAGCCGTACTTTGCGCCGCTTGCCCATTCAAATTTGTAATGTAGACTCTCATTTTTCGCTAGTTTTCTACCAATAAACAAAGAACTAGACCCAAGGCCTAGCCCTCTCCCTGAATAAAGTCTAAGATAGCCTCTGGCGACAGAGACGAATCACAAACAACCCGCACCCGGTCCCCCTCAGCAACCAAGAGTCCCGGCACCGTCACAATCTGGTAGCGAGCCCGAAAAGCCTGCAAGTCTTCCCAGTCCGCAAAATTCTCACTATCCAAAAACGCCACTTCCAAACCTTGCTCGGCCTGCACCTGGGCTAACTTGGGCGCAAACAAACGGGAATAGGGACAAGACGCCCGCCCCACAAAAAGAATCAAGGGCTGCCCAGATTCCAGAATCTCCTCAACCTCCTTGGTCACAACCGGTTTAAAATTTGCAATCGCTTGGTAAAAGTCCATCTCACATACTCCTTCTTTTTTCTTCTATTGTATAGAATGCTCCTTAGAAATTCAAGGGAGGAGGATTTCCTTTAGATCTGTTACTCAAAGAAAATCAATCTAGTCTGGAAAAGGAGTTATAGCCAGCTCAAAAGCTCTGGGAGAGGTTTTGAGCTGGCTGATAAAACTTTTTCAAAAGAGTAAAGCAAATCGATCTGACAACGAATAATTTTATACTATCTGACGTTATCAAGCCTCCTTGATGAACCATTATTAATAGGAATCTGACGATTACGAAGTTGTCTAGCTAAACAACTCGAATGGATATCTCCCTGCTCTCATCCATAAAAAAACTGAGCCAAACAGCTCAGTCTTCTCTTCTAATACTGTGAAGGAGACTCCCCTTTTGCTACGAGAAGATAAGTATCCTTCGTCAAAACAAGACGCTCATCTGTAATCTTACACGTAAACTGCCAGTCATCGCCGAAGTCAAATAAAAACAAAAACTCTTGACCTATCTGTAACTCTTCAAGCGTCACCTGATCTGATGCTCCAAGACCAGCCCTCTCATTTAAATAGCTAGCGTAATAAGCGTAATCACTCCATGCTACTCCATCCATAAAGAAGGCGTGAGCATGATCATTATCAAAGTCAAAGGCCCATAAAATTGAATCCGCAAGCTCTTCAAATGTATACCCTTTGGGAATTTGGAGAATTCTATAAAGCCCTTTTGCCATTTTAACCCTAATAATCCACTGATTTGGAACTTGCTCCTCCTTAGGCAGAGCTAGAAATTCTAGAACCTTCTCAATCGTATCAACAGTTTTTGGACCAATTCCGCGCACAGATAGTAAGTCTTTTCTCGAAGCATTTCGAAAATCTTCCTCTGTCACAAAATCCGCCAAAATTAAAAGACGTGCCTTGTCTATCGGTAAATGCTTGAAGATATGTTCAGCCGAACGCCCAACAGCGGAGCTTAGCTTTTCTTCCATTCGTTTAAACTCATCTGAATCGTATTTCATATCTACTCCTCCACATTCATAAAATTGAGATCACTCATTTCTATAGCTAGTATAACATAGACGCTTCACTAGGTCTTCTTGAAATCGATTTGTTATTCCAATACCAACATAGCCTTAATCGATTTTCGTTGATCCATATCTTGGTAGGCTTGATCAATCTCCTCCAAAGAATAAGAGCTTGTAAAAACCTTCCCAGGATTGATGTCGCCATCCAAAACGACTTTTAAGAGGACTTGTTTGTCATATGTCATTACAAATGCTGCTCCGCCTCCAATGATGATGTTTGGGGAAAAGGTTGAACCTAGGACGTGATTTTCATAATGAGGGACACCAATTGAACTTTACGAATTGAAGTTTTGTTCAAAATAAGCTATACTGGAATTAATTAGAAACAGGAGGTAGAAAAATGGCCACAATCAGTTTAACACGTGATATAAAATTAACAAATGAAGATGCTCTAAAGATTCTTAACCATCAACCATCTAAAAAATTACAAGCTGTCTTGGAATCGATTGAACCACAAGCTGCTACTGCTCCAACAGAAAATAAACTCTTTGCGAAATATCTGTAATATGGCAATACAAATAACTCCACTAAAACAATATCTCGAAAATCTTCAATCTCAATCATTGGCTCCTGACAGCACTGCAAAGCAAGTTCAGGAGCTATTTAAAACTATTATTTTAGAAAATGTTGACTTTCATGGTAATAAAGAGATGTTGACTTATCTATCTGATAAAGCTCCAAATTTTGAAAAGCAACACCGTTCTCGTAATTTTATCATTGAAGAAACTGAAACAAATGACATTGTAGGATTTTTCAGCTTATCTCTCAAAGTTGTCGATATTTCTGATTTAAAAAATTCCTTAAAAAAGAAACTCGTTTTAAAAGGAAAAAGTCCAAAAAACATTGATTATCTCCCTGTGCTACTTATCGGTCAATTCGGTAAGAACACAAAGCTAAATAAACTACCCGGAGAAAAGTTATTTGAAATTGTAATTCAAAAAATTGAAGAGTTTAGAGCGATTGTAGGAACTCAAATGGTATTTTTAGATAGTATCAACCATCCTAAAGTCATTCATTTTTATGAACAATTTGGATTTATTGCATACAGTCAATTGATTAAGGATGAGCATCAAGTAAGCTGTAAGCGCGCTATAACCAAGTATATGAAAAAGGTTCCAGAGTTGATTGACTCGGGAACCTTTTTTATTGACAATTCTTCTGTATGATTTCAGACCATGGCAAATAGTCCTCTAGAACCTCTATTTTT
>NZ_JACBXX010000050.1 GCF_013415245.1 Streptococcus danieliae
AATAAGGCATGGAACTCGTCAGAGGTCGCTGCCGTCCCCCACCACAGGGAAAGCATCTCATATGAATTGAAAGGAAGCCATTTTTAGGCTATATTGTACTCACTATTTATAGATTGTAAAATTCTACCCACTACAGTTGACAAAGAGCACCAAAAAACAAGTAGCCGACGGCTACTTGTTTTTTGGTGGAACAATCGTTTGACTTTCCGGATAGTGGTTGGCAAAGTCGACTTTGAGTTGGACAAAGGTTTGCAGGTCCTTGAGGAGCTGCAGGAGGATGGCGCGGGTTTCAAACTCTTCCCGACTTTGGGGCAAGGGGCGTTCTCGAAATTGTTGGAGATAGGTTTGGATTTCAGCCATGATGGCCTGGGCAGGATTGAACTGGCTGAGTTGGTCGGCTACGTGTTGAAAGAGTTCCGCTAGAATCTGGCTTTCTTCAAGCGACAGCTGGCAGTTGTTGATGTTCTGGGCCATGTCTTTGAGAATGTCGTTTTGGGCCTTGCGCATTTCGAAGTAGTCAACATGGTAGCTGTCCTTGTGGATCAGGTGGTTGGAGTAATCCAGATAGGCCACCTCGAGGGCCTGCCGTAGTTCCTGATCTAGGAGGGTCACTGTCCGTGCCTCGTTGCGCCCATCTCCCTGACGGAGGAAAAAGACAAAGCGGTTGAGGATTTCCTTTAACAAGGTCTCAACCTGGGTGTGATAAGCCTCTAATTCCTTTTGCCGGTCCGGCATATAGAGAATAACCAGGAGGGCATTGAGGGTCCCGATTAGGAAAATTAACAGCTCATTGGCGATGAGAGCCGGAGCAATGCTTTGTTCCAAAAGCAGATGGGTAACCAAGACGGTACTGGGGGTAATGCCGATCTCCAAATGAAACCGATAGGCCAGAGGTGTGTAGAGTAGCAAGAAGGGGGCCAGGGACCAAAGGTGAAAGCCGAACAGCCAGAAAACGAAACTGCCCAGTGCCAGGGCCAAGAGGGCTGATAGCAGGCGTTGATAGGCTAATTTCAAGGTTGTCCGTCTGGTATCAGAGACACTTAAAATGGCAATAATCCCAGCTGTAATGGCATAGTCAGCACCTAAGAAACTGGCTAAAAAAGCGGCCGAACAGGTGGCGAGGGTCAGTTTTAAGCTATGTTGGAACAGGGACATGGGAACCTTTCTAAATACTATTTCCACTTTAAAAGTAAATGCTCAAAAAAGAGAGGTTGGGTTTTTGTCCCAACCTCTGAGGCTTAGAGTATTACGGTTTATTGGAAGCCTTGATTTTGGCTTGGAGTTCTTCCACATGGGCTTGCGCTTGCTCCATCTGGGCTTGGATTTGCTCGGCGCGGGCCTGGGCTTCCTTGCCAAAGGCCTGAGCCTTATAACTGAGGTCTTGGGCTAGCGGGCTAATTTTTTGCGCTTCTGTTTGCAGGTTTTGGAGCTGGTCTTTCAGCTGGGCCTGGAGGTGATTGAAGCGTTTGCTTTCGCTAGCTGCTTCTTGGGCATTGCGCATGATTGCCTTACGGTTTGACACCAATTCATAGGAAGACTTGGCAGCACTCAAAAAGAGGATGGTTGAGATGAGACCCATTTAGACTTCCTCCGTGGTTTCTCTGATTTTTTGCGCCAATTGGGCCAAGTGTTCAAAGTCTGGTTCCTGGGTTTGGAAACGGATGTCTAAGCCATCTTCTTGGCCAAAGCGAGGGAGCAGGTGGATGTGGGTGTGGAAGACGGTTTGGCCGGCAACCTCTTCACTATTGTTGATCACATTGATTCCCTCAGCACCAAGTGCCTGTTTGAGACGACGGGCCAAACCGGGTACCTGTCCAAACAGGGCTTGGGCTACTTGAGGATCTAGGTCAAAGATATTTCGGTAGTGTTCCTTGGGAATGACCAGGGTGTGTCCAGGTGTTGCCTGGGAAATATCGAGGAAGGCTAGAATCTGCTCATCTTCATAGACTTTACTAGCTGGGATTTCTCCCGCAACAATTTTACAAAAAAGACAATCCATATTTTTCTCCTTTCATTCCGTCCATTTGATATAATGGATTTGATTGGAACGTGGCTATTGAAGAGGCTGAGACCAAAGTCTAGCCTCGCTTACTTTAGTTAGCAAAATGACCTTGACGCAGTAGTTGCTCTGCGAAGAACAGGACAGGTTCTTCTAGTTAATGATAGCGAACAGTCCATATTCGTCTTCTCTTAGTATAGCAAAAATGGAGGATTTATGTTAGAAGTGAGTCAGGTTACAGGTGGCTATTTTAATCTACCTGTGCTGAAAGAAATCAGTTTTTCCGTCCAACATCATGAAATTGTGGGCTTGATTGGCCTGAATGGGGCAGGGAAATCGACTACCATTAAGGAGATTATTGGTTTTCTCCAGCCTTATGCGGGGATAATTCGCCTGGATGGTCAGGAACTACAGACCGATCCGGTCGCTTATCGGAAGAAGATCGGTTACATTCCCGAAACACCCATGCTCTATGAGGAGCTGACCTTGCGGGAACATTTTGAAATTGTCGCCATGGCCTATGAGAAGGATCTGGATCAGAGCCTGGAGCGCCTGGCTCCTTACCTCAAGCGTTTCCGCCTGGACCAGAAGTTGGATTGGCTTCCGGCAGAATTTTCCAAAGGGATGAAGCAGAAGGTTATGATTCTCTGCGCCATCCTAGTTGATCCTGATTTGTATATTGTTGACGAGCCTTTTTTGGGCTTGGATCCTTTGGCGATTGAGGATTTACTCCAGTTTCTTTTGGAGGAACGGAAAAAAGGGAAGGGCATTTTAATGTCTACCCATGTTTTGGATACAGCTGAAAGGGTATGTGATCGCTACATCTTACTCCATCAAGGGCAGGTTCTAGCAGAGGGCAGTTTGGCAGCAATCCAGGAACAATTCCAAATGCCGGACCAAAGTCTGCATGACATCTACCTGCGTGTCACTCAGGAGGATTAGCATGCGTGATGTATTTCAGCGAAGGCAAGCAGCTTTCCGGAGGGAATTGGTGAGCTACCTGCGTTATGTTCTCAATGACCATTTTGTCCTCTTTTTATTTATCTTGCTGGGTTTAATTCTGACCCAGTATCGGGCCTTGTTACTGGATCCGGCCGCCTATCGGCTGTTCTTGCTGGGGCTGTTGCCGGTGGTATCGGCTGTGTGTTTTGTGCCCGGCCGGATGGCTACCTACTTGCGTAGGGGGGATGAGTTTTTCCTTTTGGTTCAGGAAGCTCAGGTCAAGGTGTTTTTGCGGGGCGTTTTTCGGAAGACAGCTGTTTTGCAGTTGGTTCGTGCTCTGCTGGCCTTTGGACTGTTGCTGCCTCTCTGGTGGGTGACTTTTGCGGGCTGGCTTCCCATACTGATTTATCTGCTTGGGCTAGCGAGCCTTCAGTTTGCCGCTTTTTCCTACCGCTACCGTAGTTTGCGGCAGACTGCGGGCTTGGATTGGACGTTTTGGATTAGCCAGGAGCAGGAGCGGACGCAAGGTATTCTGCGCTTTTTCTCCCTCTTTACGCAAGTCAAGGGGATTGAGGAGCGAGTGCGGATGCGGTCTACCTGGAATCCAGTGTTGCCACTTTTGGAGCGGGGGAATTCCAATCCTTGGTATAGTTTGTTTTTACGTTCTTTTTTACGAAAAGGACCTTATTATGGCCTGTGGTTGCGCCTGCAATTGTTGGCGCTGCTAGCTCTGGGTTTGGTTCCGCAAGTCTGGCTGGCTACGGGCTTGGCCTTTGTGGCTTACTATCTCTTGTATTTCCAATTACTGGCACTGTTGCGGAGTCAAGATGGGCAAGTGATGACAGGGCTTTTCCCGAAAGGGAGTCAAGCCAAAAGTAGTGGATTGCGAAGGCTGCTTAATCAATTGGGGCTTGTCAGTCTCGGTGTGGCTCTCCTGGTCCTCTTGGGACGAGGAGCCTTTTTGGAAGCAGGGAGCATGCTTCTCTTCATGCTCTTGCTGATCAAGCTTTATATTCCTTATAAATTAAAGAGATTGGTTGACGAAGCTGTCTAAAATTAGTAGAATGAAGAAGATTTTTTCAAGGAGGTCATGAATGGAAGGGACTGATCAAGAGCTAGCCTTGAGCCCCCTGGCGGGTAAAAGTGGCAATGCCTATAAGGGCACGTATCCAGATGGACGTGAGATTTTTGTAAAAATGAATACCAGCCCGATTCTGGCTGGACTGGCTAAGGAACAGATTGCGCCGCAGCTGTTGTGGAGTCGCCGGATGCCCGATGGTCAAGTGATGACGGGCCAACAGTGGCTAAACGGGAAAATTCTGACTCCTGGAGAAATGGGGAAAAAGCAGATTATTAACATCTTGACCCGTCTGCACCGCTCCCGGCATTTGATGGTCCAATTGACCAGTTTGGGGCAACAGTTGGAAACACCGATTGACTTGCTTTATTCTTGGCGGGAGTCTGTCCATGCCAATTTACGGCGGAATCAGTTTTTGCAAGAGGTCTTTGACGACTTGCGTCAATCGGCACCTGGTTTTCGGGAAGACCATGCGACCATTGTGCACGGTGATGTTCGCCACAGTAATTGGATTGAAACAGAGAGTGGTTTGATTTACCTAGTGGACTGGGATTCTGTCCGCCTAACGGATCGGATGTTTGATGTGGCACATATCTTGAGCCACTACATTCCTGAATCCCGCTGGCAGGAATGGTTGGTCTACTATGGCTACCGCTACAATCAGAAGGTATTGAACAAATTGTACTGGTATGCCCAGTATTCTTATTTAAACCAAATTGGTAAATACTATGCCAATGAGGATATGGAGAATGTGAACCGGGAAATCTATGCGCTTAGAAATTTCCGGACACGCTTTGGAAGGGGATTATGAGAGTTCGCAATCGAAAAGGGGCAACCGAGTTATTAGAAGCACATCCAGAATATGTGGTGCTGGATCCAGAAAGTGCCAAGGGACACTGGCAGGAGATTTTTGGCAACAAGAATCCGATTTATATTGAAGTCGGATCTGGAAAAGGCCAATTCATTTCCGGCATGGCGAAAAACCATCCGGATATCAACTTTATCGGGATTGACATCCAAAAATCGGTTTTAAGTTATGCCTTGGACAAGGTCTTGGCAACTGATGTACCCAATATCCGGTTGCTCTGGGTTGATGGGGATGCCCTAACCAACTATTTTGAAGCCGGGGAAATCGACCGTCTCTACCTGAACTTTTCGGATCCCTGGCCTAAGAAGCGCCACGAAAAACGGCGCTTGACCTATAAGTCGTTTTTGGAAACCTACCAGGCGATTTTACCTAGTCAGGGAGAGATCCATTTCAAAACCGACAATCGCGGCTTGTTTGAATATTCCCTGATCTCCCTGTCCCAATACGGCATGATCTTGGATGGGGTCTGGTTAGACCTACACGCTAGTGAGATTGAGGGCAACGTGCGGACAGAGTATGAGGAGAAATTCTCCAGCAAGGGCCAAGTAATTTACCGTTTAGAAGCACATTTTCCAGAATAAGTGGGTCTGAAGCTTGTTTTTAGGGAATTCTATGGTATAATTAGAAAAGAATGAAGAAAAAGGAGGGGCGAAGAGAAATCTTCGCCTCTTGTTTATAGTAAAAAAGGAGGTGCTCTTATCGCAACAATTATTGAGCAGGTGTCTCAGGTCCTGGAAGGTCAGATTCCTGAACCCTATGAGTTGGTAGATCTGGAGTATGCCAAACTAGGTGGCGATATGGTCTTGAGTGTATTTGTGGATAAGCCCGGTGGGATTACCGTTGAGGATACAGCTGATTTGACAGACTTGATTAGTCCACTCTTGGATACCATCCAGCCAGATCCCTTCCCAGAAAATTATTTTTTGGAAGTATCCAGTCCTGGTCTAGAGCGGCCCTTGAAAACATCCGAGGCCATGCAGGCTGCGGTTGGTTCCTACATCCATGTCAGCCTTTATCAAGCGATTGATAAGAAAAAGCAGATTGAAGGTGACTTGTTAGCCTTTGATGGGGAAACCTTGCAGCTAGAGTACATGGATAAAACCAGGACCAAACAAGTGGAGATTCCTTACAAGCTAGTGTCTAAGGCTCGCTTGGCTGTGAAATTTTAGAGCGTCCGTTCGTTTCTCTTTTCCAGCTTTGTTAAAGTAAGCGAAACAACTATGAAACAGAAAGGAGCTTTTGGGCAACCAAAAGCAAGTAAAGCATGAGTAAAGAAATGGCGGAAGCTTTCCGCATCCTTGAAGAAGATAAGGGCATCAAAAAAGACGACATCGTTGATGCAGTCATTGAGTCCCTACGTGCAGCCTACCGTCGTCGTTACGGCCAAGCTGACAGTGCCCTCATTGAGTTTAATGAGAAAAAAGCAGATTTCCACGTTTACACAGTGCGTGAGGTCGTGGATGAAGTATTTGATAGCCGCTTAGAGATCAGCTTGAAAGATGCCTTAGCGATCAATGCAGCCTATGAGTTGGGTGATAAAATCAAATTTGAAGAGTCTCCGACCGAATTTGGCCGTGTCGCTGCCCAGTCTGCCAAGCAGACGATCATGGAAAAAATGCGCAAGCAGACGCGTTTAATCACCTATAACACTTACAAAGAGCATGAAAATGAGTTGATGAGTGGTACGGTAGAGCGTTTTGATGCCCGCTTTATCTATATCAACTTGGGAAGCATCGAAGCCCAGATGTCGCGCAAGGATCAGATTCCAGGTGAGGTTTTTGCGTCCCACGACCGGATTGAGGTCTACGTTGAAAAGGTTGAAGATGATCCCCGGGGTGTTAATGTTTTTGTTAGCCGGAGCCACCCACAGATGATCAAACGGTTGATGGAGCAGGAAATCCCTGAAGTTTACGATGGTACTGTCGAAATCATGGCGGTCTCCCGGGAAGCGGGCGACCGGACCAAGGTGGCGGTGCGCAGCCACAATCCAGATGTGGATGCGATTGGTACCATTGTCGGCCGCGGTGGAAGTAACATCAAGAAGATTACTAGTAAGTTCCATCCAGCTCGCTACGATGCTAAACTTGAGAAGTGGATTCCAACCGAGGAAAACATCGATGTTATCGAGTGGGTCAGCGATCCAGCAGAGTTTATCTACAATGCCATTGCGCCTGCCGAAGTGGATCAGGTTATCTTCGATGAAAAAGATAGCAAACGGGCCTTGGTTGTGGTTCCAGATGATAAATTGTCCTTAGCCATTGGCCGTCGGGGTCAAAATGTTCGCCTGGCAGCCCACCTAACCGGTTTCCGGATTGATATCAAATCAGCTTCTGAGTTCGAGGTGATGGAAGCTGCGCAAGCGCTAGCAGCGGAAGTGGCGCTTGAGGAGGAAGTTGTCCCATCAGCAGTTGAGGAAGTGCTGCCAGAAGTAGAGGAGCTACTGGATGAGGCAGCCCCAGTCGAAAATCTCGAGGAAGAACAGGAATAAGCATGACCAAAACAAGAAAAATTCCTTTACGGAAGTCCCTTGTTTCTGGTGAAGTGATTGACAAACGTGACTTGTTACGGATCGTCCGGACCAAAGACGGTCAGGTTAGCATTGACCCAACCGGTAAGGCCAATGGTCGAGGGGCTTATATCAAGTTAGATTGTGAAGAAGCAGCCTTAGCCAAACAACGGAAGGTCTTTGATCGCAGTTTTCGTCAGGAAATTCCCGAAGAATTTTACGATGAATTGATCGCTTTTGTGGATCGCAAATTGAAACGAAGAGAGTTAGGACTTGAATAAGGAAGAACAGTTGTTAAACCTTTTGGGTCTGGCCCAGCGAGCAGGGAAACTTGTTTCTGGTGAAGATTTAGTCATAAAAAGCATTCAAAGCAACCAAGCACAATTGGTGTTTTTGGCGCAAGATGCAGGGCCTAATCTTCGGAAGACCATTGAAGATAAAAGTCGCTACTACCAGAAGATGGTAGTCGATCAATTTACAACCCATGACTTGAGTCTGGCCATCGGGCGCCAACGCAAGGTGCTATCTGTGGTCGACTCTGGATTTGCTAAAAAAATGAGGTCGATTATGAGCTAGAAATGGAGGCATGGAAATGTCTAAAAAACGTTTGTACGAAATTGCCAAAGAAATCGGCAAGGAAAGTAAGGAAATTGTAAAGCGGGCCAAAGATCTAGGGATTGAGGTCAAAAGCCATGCTTCCTCGGTCGAGGAAGATGTGGCCAAGCGGATTAAGGCCAGCTTCAAGCCGGCTAAACCCGCAGCGCCTAAGCCAGCCGAAAAGCCAGCCCCAGCCTCTGAGCCAGCAGCCAAGCCAAGTGCTGCAACCCAAGGCGGCCGGCCGCAAAATCGTAATTTTAAGGCAGAACGGGAGGCAAAGGCTAAGGCTGAGGCCGAGCGTCGCAAACAAGGTCGTGGCAAGCAGGACCGTAAACAAGGTCAGGGAGGCCGTGGGCAAAAACAAAACCATCGTGACCAACAAGGTCAAGGGCAGGGGCGGGATCAAAACCGCAACCGTGGCAACCGCGACCAAAATCGTCACAAGGATCGCCGCCAAGATCGGAATAGCCAACAGGCTGGTCCCCGTCTGGATTTTAAAGCGCGTGCTGCAGCCCTGAAAGCGGAACAAAATGCGGAATACGCCCGCAATAGTGAAAGCCGCTTCAAGGAAGCCCAGGCCCAGCGCCAAGCCCAGGAAGAGCAAGCTAAACGCCGCAAAGAAGCGAAACAGGAGACTCCAGTGCAGCCAAGTCCGGATTCAAAACCGGAACCCGCTGCTTTTACAGCCCCTGTAGCTGTTGCTCCGGCACCAGATAACCGTCGTAAAAAACAAGTGAGACCGGATAAACGTCGTGACAATGAACACGAAGATGGTCCACGCAAGCAAGCAAATAGAAATCGAAATAATCAAAATCAAGTGAGAAATCAAAGAAATAGTAACTGGAAGCAAAAACAAAACAAAGGGAAGAACCAACGTGGTAAGAACCAGGCACCAAAACCGGTTACGGAACGTAAGTTCCACGAACTTCCTAAGGAATTTGAATATACGGCTGGGATGACCGTTGCAGAGATTGCCAAACGGATTAAACGCGAACCAGCAGAGATTGTTAAGAAGCTCTTTATGATGGGGATCATGGCGACTCAGAACCAATCCCTCGATGCGGACACGATTGAACTCCTCATGGTGGATTATGGCATTGATGCCAAGGAAAAAGTTCAAGTGGACAATGCCGACATCGAACGTTTCTTCGTGGATGAGGACTACCTCAATGAAGACGAGATGGTTGAGCGCCCACCAGTGGTAACCATTATGGGGCACGTTGACCACGGTAAAACCACCCTTTTGGATACCCTCCGGAATTCCCGTGTCGCAACAGGCGAAGCTGGGGGAATTACCCAGCACATTGGAGCCTACCAAATTGAAGAAAACGGCAAGAAAATTACCTTCTTGGATACCCCGGGACACGCAGCCTTTACCAGCATGCGGGCTCGGGGAGCATCGGTCACAGACATCACCATCTTGGTCGTTGCCGCAGATGACGGCGTGATGCCACAAACCATTGAGGCCATTAACCATTCCAAGGCTGCCGATGTTCCAATTATCGTAGCCATCAACAAGATTGATAAGCCAGGTGCCAACCCCGAGCGTGTAATCGGTGAATTGGCCGAGCATGGTGTTATGTCAACAGCCTGGGGCGGTGATTCCGAATTTGTCGAAATTTCCGCTAAATTCAACCAAAACATTGACGAATTGTTGGAAACAGTCCTCTTGGTTGCTGAAATCCAAGAACTAAAAGCAGACCCAACTGTTCGTGCTATCGGTACCGTTATTGAGGCCCAATTGGATAAAGGAAAAGGGGCTGTTGCAACGCTCTTGGTCCAACAAGGAACCCTAAACGTCCAGGATCCGATCGTTGTCGGAAATACTTTTGGACGGGTGCGTGCCATGACCAACGACCTCGGTCGTCGGGTCAAAGTGGCTAGCCCATCAACTCCAGTCTCCATTACCGGTTTGAATGAAACTCCAATGGCGGGTGACCATTTTGCGGTCTATGAAGATGAAAAAGCTGCCCGTGCAGCCGGGGAAGAACGTGCTAAACGTGCCCTTCACCAACAACGCCAAAACACAACCCGTGTTAGCCTTGAAAACCTCTTTGATACTCTTAAAGCGGGAGAAGTGAAGTCAGTTAATGTCATCATCAAGGCTGACGTGCAAGGTTCGGTTGAGGCCCTTGCAGCCTCCCTTCAAAAAATTGAAGTTGAGGGTGTGAAAGTAACCATCGTCCACTCAGCGGTAGGGGCGATTAATGAATCTGATATTACTCTGGCTGAAGCTTCTAATGCGATTATTATCGGCTTTAACGTTCGCCCTACCCCGCAAGCCCGGCAACAAGCCGAGGCAGATGGCGTAGAAATTCGTCAGCACAGCATCATCTACAAGGTGATTGAAGAAGTAGAAGATGCCATGAAGGGACTCTTGGATCCTGAATTTGAGGAAAAAGTAATTGGTGAAGCCGTTATCCGTGAGACCTTCAAAGTATCTAAAGTCGGTACCATCGGTGGTTTCATGGTCTTGAGCGGAAAAATTACCCGCGACTCCAAGGTTCGAGTAATTCGCCAAGATGTGGTTATCTACGATGGCGCCCTAGCAAGCTTGAAGCACTACAAGGATGATGTCAAAGAAGTTACCAACGGCCGTGAAGGTGGTTTGATGGTTGAAAACTACAATGACATCAAGGTTGACGATGTGATTGAAGCCTACATCATGGAAGAAATTAAACATTAATAGGGAGGTCCCCATGGCAAATTCGATTCGTACCGACCGGGTCGCTATGGAAATCAAACGTGAAGTCAACGAGATCCTGCAAAAGAAGGTCCGTGACCCTCGTGTCCAAGGCGTTACCATCACCGATGTCCAAATGACCGGTGATCTCTCCCTGGCAAAGGTCTACTACAGCATTATGAGTGACCTAGCCTCTGACAACCAAAAGGCCCAAATCGGCCTTGAGAAGGCGACCGGGACCATCAAACGGGAACTGGGCCGTCAACTCCATATCTACAAAATCCCTGATTTGACCTTTGTCAAAGACGAATCCATTGAATATGGTAATAAGATCGATCAGATGTTGCGGAATTTGAATAAGGACGATTTTTAGTCTTTAAGTCCTGATTTGTAAGAGATTTTCTTGTATGAGTAGTACCCCAGTCTAAGGCTGGGGTTTTGTGGTTCTTTGCCAAGTTGTGTGGAATCCCTGGAAACTGATACAGTCTTTTAGTGGCTCTTTGTCAACTGTAGTGGGTAGAATTTTACAATCTATAAATAGTGAGTACAATATAGC
>NZ_JACBXX010000211.1 GCF_013415245.1 Streptococcus danieliae
GTTAGAGAGTACCAAATCTTTTTTGCGAAGCAAACTCCAATCGTTCGCTTGATAGCGAACATTTCATGTTCGTCCATATCATAGGCTCAGCGAGTCAATTCCTGACTCGCCGAGAGGACTCCGAACCTGACCTAATCAACCTTGCGGGGGTGGGACTACGAACTAATTTTGAAAAAAATTAGTTCTGTCCCACTCCCTTTTATTTTGCTCTACATATTCTTATAGTGAAAATTGTAGTATAATGGTAGAAAAATGGATTTATAGGTTATCTGCGCTTTGAAAATCAAAAGGCTGGTCTGTCACTTTGTCGATTGCTAGTTGTTTTACCAAACGAGGGGAGCTATCCGAATATGTTCAAACGAAGCTTTGTCTATTTCCTACTTCCAATGGTGGTGTGCTTATTTTTGGTCTTTTTATTTGAAAGAGGGAGGCACTTGGATGACAAACAATTGAAAATCGGCATCAGTTATATGACTCTCAACAATGATTTTTATAAGACCTTGAATGCAGAGATTGAAAAGACGATGGGCGTCGAAACAAGTCGGTTTTTTGTTAGGGATGCTGAGTTGGATGCTGGTAAGCAAAGTCAGCAGATTGATTTTTTTGTGGAGCAGCAGGTAGATGTGTTAGTCGTGAATCCAGTTGATAGTCATAGTCCACAGGTGCTTGCCTCCTTGAACAGGGCTAAGGCTGCAGGAATCCGAATCATTGTGGTGGACAGCCCGATTAGTTCCGAGGCTTCGGTGGATGTGACCATTGTTTCGGACAATTACCAAGCTGGGGTGTTGCTGGCAGAGAATCTGTTAAAAACGGTCTCAGAAGCCAAGATTCTCATCTTGAAACACCAGAATGCACTTTCGGCCAGGGAGAGGATCCAGGGATTTTTGGATACCATTGAGCAGTATCCGGCCTACAAGGTGGTTGCTGAGCGGGAGACCTTGGGGCAGACCGAGGAAAGCATGACCCAGGTGCTTGCTGCTTTGCAGGATGGTCCTTCCTTTGATGTTGTTGTTTCATTGAATGATCGGGCGGCTCTCGGTGCTCTGGCTGCGCTGGAAGACCAGCGCTATACTGGCCAGATGCTCATTTATGGCGTCGATGGTTCACCGGATATCAAGGCCCTTTTGCCCTTGAAAAATGCCCTGCAGGGGTCAGTGGCTCAGTCTCCTATTCAGATGGGGCAAAAAGTGTCAGAAGTTATCCAGCAAATGGTTTCCCATCAGGAGTATGAATCGAACTATGCAATCCCTGTGCAAGTGCTGACTAGGGAGAATCGCAGGGAATTTCCTGTAAAAGGATGGCAGTAATGCGAGGATATACACGTACAGCTTATAGCTTTTGGACTCTTGTTTTGATTAACTTTCTGGCGGTGGTCTACAATGCGTCGATCTATCTGTTTGCGACCCACTACGCCATTTCTAGGGGCTTTGCCTATAGCCTATTGAGTCAGTTGGAGGCGGTTCCCAAATCACCAAGTCTGGTTTTCTTAGCAACAGTCTTTCTTTACACTGGTTTGCTGGGGATTTTCTATCACCACCAACAGCGGACCCAGCCCTTTTCCATTTTTGACCGCTTAACGATGTTGGAGGTTTTCCTTACTCTGGCCTTATTTTTCACCCTGTCCATGTCCTACAATGGCTTGTTTTTGGTGGTGTTTGCCGATGTTTTTTATGGCTCAAAAGAATTTGCTGCTCTTAAAAATCGGAAGTATTGGGTACCCCTGCTGGGTCTCAGTTTGCTCTTGCTAACGGACTACAATCTTTTATCGCTCTTTGTGGCCTCTCCCTCACTGGGGACCTATATTCGTTTTTGCCCGCCCTCGCTGCAAGTTCTTTTACTTTTTGGCAAGAATTTCCTATTTTCGATCAATCTCCTTGTTTTTATTTTATCCTTGATTTTTTCCATTTTAGAAACCATTCAAGAAAAACAAAAGATTGAAGAGGAGCTGCGACTGGCTGCCCAGGCTAACCGTGAGTTAAACAGCTACCTAACTCTCTCCGAGAAAATAGCTGAGGATCGGGAGCGGAAGCGGATTGCGCGGGAAATTCATGACACTTTGGGCCATGCCCTAACTGGAATTTCAGCTGGACTGGATGCGGTGAGGGTTTTGGTGGATCGGGATCGGATTCGTGCAAAGGAGCAGTTGGACAATATCTCGGTGGTTGTTAGGGATGGTATCCGCGATGTACGGGCTTCCCTTCATAAAATGCGGCCGGGAGATTTGGAACACCACAGCTTGAAAGAAGCGCTGCTGAAAACGATTCGTGAATACGAGGCGCTGTCTAATATTGAAATCGTTCTCGATTTTCAGTGGGATCGTATTGATCTGGATATTGCCAAGGAAGATATCGTCTTTCGGATTATCCAGGAGTCGATTACCAATGCCGTTCGGCATGGGCATGCCCGCTCCATTCGGATTGAATTGCTGGAACGCCAGGATTATGTGATGATCATTCAGGATGATGGGGTGGGGTTTGAAGAGTTGTACTATGGCTACGGGTTAAGGCAGATGGAGGAACGTCTGGCGATTATTGGCGGTCGTGTTCATTTTGAGAATCGGAATGGTTTTTATACCTATGTCACCATTCCAAGAATGGGAGGAGAATATGATTAAAGTCTTGATTGCAGATGACCAAGCCTTGATTCGAGAGTCTCTGCAGATTGTTTTAGCGAGTCATGCAGATATAGATGTCGTCGGAGTGGTGGCGGATGGTCAAGAGGTCTTGGAGAAAATCCCCCAGCTACATCCAGATGTGATTTTGATGGATATTCGGATGCCGGTTATGGATGGCGTGCTTTGTACCAAGGAGATCAAGGAGCGCTTTCCCCACATTAAAATTATTATCTTAACGACCTTCGATGATGATGAGTTTATTTTCTCGGCCTTAAAGTATGGTGCTTCTGGCTATCTGCTTAAAGGTGTTTCCACAGAGGAATTGTACAGAGCCATCCAAACGGTGAACCAGGGAGGAGCCATGATCAACCCGGATATTGCCAGCAAGGTTGTGCAGTTATTTTCCCAGATGGTGCAAGCTAATTTTACGATTGCAATCCAAGAGGATTGGACCGAGGAATTGAGTCTGACGGAATGGAAGATTATTCAGCAAATTGGCTTTGGGGAGTCCAATAAAGAGATTGCCGCCCACTTGTTTCTTTCAGAAGGAACGGTTCGGAATTATATTTCTGGTATTTTAGCGAAATTGAGTCTGCGGGATCGGACCCAACTGGCAATCTGGGCTGTTCAAACGGGCCTAACCCAGAGAAAGCTGTTGAAGGAGAGGGATCAATGAAGGTGCTCAAAGGGATCCTCCTGAGTGGGTGCTTGCTTTTGCTGCTTGGAGCTTGTTTTAGCCTATTCTTTCAAAAGAAGGTCTTACGGCTAGGGGTTTATGCAGTGAGTAGCTGGGATGTTCCCAATAGCCGAGAAAATAGGGTCTTAGATCAAGCGATTGAACGATTTGAAAAAGCTCATCCGGACATCCGTGTCGAATACGAGAGTGGAATTCCCAAAGAGGACTATGAAGATTGGTTGTCTGAAAAGATTCTTTTGGGGGAGCAGCCGGATGTATTCCTGGTTCCGGAGTCGCGCTTTAGTTCCCTAGCGCGTGCAGGTGCTTTCAAGCCTTTGGACGGCTTTCAAGGGAAGGAGGCAGAGGCCCTGTATTATCCGGTAGCTTATCAGTCAGGTCTTTATAAGGGGCAGAGCTTTGCACTTCCTTTGGAAAGTAATCCCATCATGATGTGTGTCAATCAGGATTTATTGGAACAAGAAGGTCTGGCTATCCCTGAAACGGCTTGGACCTTAGAGGATTTGTACAGACTCTGCCAAAAACTGACCAAGGACACCAATGGCGATGGGATTATCGACCAATTTGGCATTACAGATTACAGTTGGCAACAAGCCCTGGTGGCTTATGGTGGACAGCTTAAAAGTCAAACAGGGCTGAATTTGGATAGCCCGGAAATGCACCAAGCTTTAAAATTTATGAGCCAATTGGAAGCCTTAAACCAAAACTATCGTGTTTCGTCAACGGACTTTGACCAAGGCAAGGTTGCCTTTTTTCCCATGAGCTTAGCCCAGTATCGGACTTACAAACCCTATCCCTATCATGTGGCTAAGTATTCGACTTTTGCCTGGACCTGTGTACCCATGCCTGGGGCATCAGGGGTAGACCAGGGGACCCAGATCAAAACCTCCCTTTTGGCCATGTCTGCGAAAACAGCCTATGCAGCTGAGGTTTGGGAATTCATGACCCTGCTGTGTGCAGACCAGGAGACCCAACAAGAGTTGTTTACAAAATCCCAGGGAACCTCGTCGCTCAAAGCGGTGGTCACCAGTCCCGAGTCTCAGAAAGTTTTACAAGCTAATGTATTTGGGAGTCATGCGATCTCTCCTGAAAAATTGGATTACATGATGGAACATTCCGTCCTTGATCTGAGTCAGGATCTTGAGCAGGAACTCCTAGAGCGGATTCATTATAGGGTGGACGGAATTATCAAATCGGGTGAAGTGGATAGTCAATTACCCCGTTTACAAAGAGAGCTTGAGTTAACCTTGAGGGCTGAAGAATAGAGCTAAGGCGATTATGTGAATGAATTGATGTGAGGTCAGAATCCATTGGTGTTTAATGTAGGTTCTGACCTCGCTTTTTTTTAATATGACATCTGTCATATCGAACCTATCAATTGTCAGGAAGTCAAAATGACATTCGCCAATATGAAAGCGATTTCAAATAAAGTAAAATAAGAGTGAAATTTGAAGGAGGTGTGAAGATGAAGTATCTAATTTTGGTCAGCCATGGTGGTTTGGCAGAAGGTGTAAAAAGCTCCTTGAACATGTTTGCCAGCGACAAGATGGGGGAAGTGCTTGCCCTCGCTTTACAAGACGGGGAGTCTGTCGACAACTTTGCCCGACGTGTCAGACAAGAACTTGAAATAGTAGGAGCTGCTGATAGTACCTTGGTTCTTGGGGATCTTGTTGGTGGAAGTCCACTGACAACGGTTTGTAAGGTCCTTGAGGAGCGGGGGCAATTGCAGACAGCTCTTGTATTGGGAGGGTTAAACCTGACGATGGGACTAACGGGACTGGTGCTGAAAGATAGCTTGGAGGGCAAGAACCTAGCCCAGGCTATTCTGACAGAGGCTGCTGCAGCCCTAAAAGAGTTTGAAGTAACGGTGTTGGATGAGGATGAGGACCTCATTTAAGGAATGAGCGTCAATAACGGAAAAAGGAGAAAAATATGGCAGTTACATTTGTACGAATTGATGATCGGATGATTCATGGCCAAACCGTAACCCGCTGGGCCAAGGAGTATCCCTGTGATGGATTAGTGGCTGTGAATAATGCTGCAGCAGGAAATGCCGTTTTAAAACAGGCCTATAAAGCAGCATCGGATAAGAAAACCTTTGTTTGGGATCTAGAGGCCTGGAAACAGAAGTCCCAGAAAGTCCGAGATTCGGATAGTCGTTATTTTTTAATTACCAAGAATCCACTCGATATGAAGGAGATTTTAGTCGATCAGGGCTTTGTGCCCGATGATGTCACAGAGATTATTGTCGGACCAGCCAATGACCGTCCAGGTGCTATTAAACTGGGAAATAATCAATCCATTATCCAAGAGGAGGCAGAAGCCTTTGAGGCTATTCAAGCAGCTGGCTACAAGGTGAAATTTCAGTTACTACCGGATGTTTCAATTGGTTATTGGGATGATTTCAAAGAAAAATTTGGATTTTAAGAAGCTGTAGTTCATAAGGAGGTTTTATGATGACAATTTCATGGTTACAAGCAGCCTTATTAGGTCTATTTGCCTGTCTCTCATCTGTTCCCGGATTAGGAGGGACATCCTTTGGGAACTATACTTTGGGACGTCCGCTTGTTGGAGGACTTGTTTCAGGGTTAATCTTAGGCGATTTGAAGTTAGGAATTATTTGTGGTGTGGCTATGCAGCTGGTCTATATTGCCCTGGTAACGCCTGGCGGAACCGTATCTGGCAATTTCTTATATTGGTATTCCCCTAGCCATGGTGGCGATTCGGTCTCAAGGTTTGGCAGTCGATTCTGCTGAAGCGGCTAATTTAGCCAAATCGATGGGAACTCTGGTTGGAACTGTCGGAACTGTCTTGTTCTATGGTACAGCAACCATGAACTTGCTGTGGCAGCACCTTGGTTGGAAGGCTGTAGAAAAAGGCGACTTCAAGCGCTTGTACGCAGTGGATTGGGGCTTTCCGTGGATTTCCCATTTTGTCTTCTCTTTCTTGCCAACCCTGATTTTGTGTAAGTTGGGGGCAGATGCCGTTACAGCTCTGAAAACAGTTTTGCCTTTGGATGGTATTCCGATGAAAACCTTGTTTACAGTAGGTTCGCTCTTACCTTGTGTGGGGATCGCCATCCTTTTAAAACAGATTGTTGAAAAAGTGACGGATTTCATTCCATTTTTTGTCGGTTTTACATTAGCAGCTTCTTTAGGTTTGAATTTAGTAGCATCTGCCGTTATTTCGCTGATTTTTGCCGTTTTGTTCTATGAGATTCAAATGGCTAAAAATGCAAGAGGAGCCGTGGCTGCTACAGCTAGCTATGACGACGATGACGAGGAGGATATCTAAGATGGTAAAACTCAGTAAAAAAACCTTAGGAAAATCTTTCCATCACTGGTACTATGGAAATTTAACCTGTTTCTCCCAGGAACATATGCAAACCTTTGGTTACCTAGCATCGATGCTACCGGTTGTAGAGGAGCTTTATGCTAACAAAGAAGATCAGGCCAAAGCGATGCGAACCTATACGGCCTTTTTCAACACAGAACCACAACTGGGTTCCTTGATTGTGGGGATTACGGCAGGGCTAGAGGAGGCGCGTGCCAATGGGGCCGATGGTGTGGATGATGAAACCATTAACGGTCTGAGAGCCGGTTTGATGGGACCCGTGGCAGGTATCGGGGATTCCTTGATTGTGGGGACCTTGATTCCGATTATCCTCGGGATTGCCCTTGGTTTATCAAATGGCGGCTCACCTCTCGGAGCAATTTTCTACATTATTGTGTGGAATCTACTTGCGTATTTTGGAATGAAATTTGCTTATTTCAAAGGCTATGAGCTAGGGGATAAGGCAGTTGAATTTTTGGTGGGGCCAACCGGACAAGCCATCCGCAAATCAGTTTCCATTATTGGAGGCATGGTGATTGGAGCTGTCGCTGCCACATGGGTACCGGTAAAAACTGCCTTCCAATTGACCGATAGTTCTGGCCAAGCCTACTTAGTCCTTCAGGACCAGTTGGACGGTGTGTATCCTGGCCTCTTAACTGCCCTGTTCATTGTCTTTTGTTGGTGGTTGATGTCTAAAAAGAACTTGTCGCCAATCAAAGTGATGTTGCTTTTGGTTCTGCTTGCTTTTGTTGGTGTACTGCTTGGTTTCTTCAACCCAGGCTTGCAATACTAGAAAGAGGGAAGCGACATGACTGAACAAGAATTGATACAAGGCTATGAGCAGGAAATCACTTACCAAAAGCACATGATTGAGAATCTTGGTCGCTGGTTCAGTCTTTTCTTCACTCTTGCCAGTGTTGGTTTAATCTTTCTTTACTTTTTCGTTGGAAGGAACCAGCTAATCACAGTTGTGAGTTCTTTGCTCACGCTATTCGGTTTCTTGGGGATGCTCCTTTTTGGGTATGGCATCTATAGGGGACGACTGAACCTGCAAAAGGTAATCCTGGATTTAGAAAGAAAGTTGACCGAAGCATGAAAATAATGGAGTTTGGGTTTCTCTCCCAGACTCTTTTTTAGGTTTGTTTCCGAATAAACAGGTAGGAGGGAAAAAAGATGAATCGTATTTTTCTAATCGGTCGTTTAACAGGGACTCCTGAGCTTCAGAAGACCCCCTCAAATCGGAGTGTGACACGTTCTAAATTAGCCGTCAAGCGGCGTTACCGAGATCAGTCGGGTGAGCGGGAATCTGATTTTATCTCGATTGTTGCCTGGGGACGCTTGGCTGAGTATATTACGAGCTATGCCTGCAAGGGAAGTTTGATTGGAGTGGAAGGGGAACTTCGTACCCGTCGTTATGAAAAAGATGGGCAAATGCACTATTTATCGGAGGTCCTTTGTAGTGATTTTCAATTGCTAGAAACCAAGGAACAGCGCTTGTTGCGGGAACAACGTCGGAAACAGGAACAGTTTGAGATGGTTAGTGAGGAGGGTGAGGATTTGCCTTTTTGATGGGGGATTTATCCTGTAAAAAACTTTGTAACGGAGGCAAGTTTTTTTCTTGACTATTGTTGACTAAATGATACAATAGAAACAGAATTAGCAGTCATAAGAGTCGAGTGCTAAATAGTTGGAGGAAAATCTATGTTAAAACCCTTAGCAGATAAAGTTGTTGTGAAAGTCATTGAAAAAGAGCAGTCTGTGTCTGGTTTTGTCTTGGCGTCAAATAGCCAATCAGCTACCAAAACAGCAGAAGTTGTAGCCGTTGGAGAAGGACTCCGTGCCCTTAATGGTGAGTTAATTGAACTATCTGTTGTAGCTGGACAAACCATTCTTTTTGAAGGTCATGCTGGTATTTCTGTTAAAGATGGGGATGAAGACTTCCTCCTCATTCGTGAGTCTGATATTCTAGCAATTGTTGAGTAAGGAGTAAAAAATGGCAAAAGAGATTCAATTTTCATCAGATGCTCGTAGCGCTATGGTGCGTGGCGTAGATATGTTGGCGGATACGGTTAAGGTAACCTTGGGACCTAAAGGCCGGAATGTTGTTTTAGAAAAAGCCTTCGGTTCTCCCCTAATCACGAATGATGGGGTAACCATTGCTAAGGAAATCGAGTTGGAAGATCCCTTTGAAAATATGGGTGCTAAACTGGTTTCAGAAGTAGCTTCTAAAACCAATGACATTGCCGGTGATGGAACAACCACGGCAACCCTTTTGACGCAAGCGATTGTTAGAGAAGGAATCAAAAACGTGACAGCTGGTGCGAACCCAATCGGTATCCGTCGTGGTATTGAAGCTGCAACAGCAGCAGCGGTTGCAGCTTTGAAAGACAATTCTGTACCTGTTTCCAATAAGGAAGCCATTGCACAGGTTGCAGCTGTTTCTTCTCGGAGTGAGAAGGTTGGAGAATACATTTCAGAGGCCATGGAACGTGTTGGTAAAGATGGCGTTATTACCATCGAAGAATCTCGTGGAATGGAAACTGAATTAGAAGTGGTTGAGGGAATGCAGTTCGACCGCGGTTACCTCTCTCAATACATGGTTACAGACAACGAGAAGATGGTCGCAGAATTGGATAATCCATTTATCCTGGTGACAGACAAGAAGATCTCTAATATCCAAGAAATTTTGCCACTGTTGGAAAGTATCCTACAAACCAACCGTCCACTTTTGATCATCGCGGATGATGTTGATGGAGAGGCTTTGCCAACCCTTGTTTTGAATAAGATTCGTGGAACCTTTAATGTAGTAGCTGTTAAAGCTCCTGGTTTTGGTGATCGTCGGAAAGCGATGTTGGAAGATATTGCCATCTTGACTGGTGCAACGGTTATCACAGACGATTTGGGTCTTGAATTGAAAGATGCGACAGTCGAGGCTCTCGGTCAAGCAGCCAAGGTAGTTGTTGATAAAGACTCGACAACAATCGTTGAAGGAGCTGGTGATTCAGCTGCCATCAGCAACCGTGTTGGTGTCATTAAGTCTCAAATTGAAACTACAAATTCTGACTTCGATCGTGAAAAATTGCAAGAACGTTTGGCTAAATTGGCCGGTGGTGTTGCAGTGATCAAGGTTGGTGCTGCAACAGAGACTGAATTGAAAGAAATGAAACTGCGCATTGAAGATGCCTTGAACGCAACACGTGCAGCAGTGGAAGAAGGAATTGTTGCCGGCGGTGGAACTGCCTTGGTGAATGTGATTCCTGCAGTTGCTGCCTTGGAATTAACTGCAGATGAAGAGACTGGTCGCAATATTGTTCTGCGTGCACTGGAAGAGCCTGTGCGTCAGATTGCTCTCAATGCTGGTTATGAAGGTTCTATTATTATTGATCGCTTGAAACAAGCAGAAGCAGGCCAAGGCTTTAACGCTGCTAGCGGCGAATGGGTGGATATGATTGAAACAGGAATCATCGACCCTGTTAAGGTAACCCGCTCAGCTCTTCAAAATGCTGCTAGCGTTGCTAGTCTAATCTTGACAACCGAAGCTGTTGTAGCCAACAAACCAGAACCTCAAGCTCCAGTTGGTCCAGCCATGGATCCAGGAATGATGGGTGGTATGATGTAATACCTAATTAAAATCAAAATTAGAATACTCGAATAATTTCAAAGAATTGACTAGGAAAGCCGACGAAGGTAGAACTTAGGTTCATCAAGGAGGATTGACAACGTCAAAATTTGAAATTAAATGAGTATAAGGACCTCCAAAGTCGTCTATCGACAGTGAGAGGCCACAATAGTGATTAAGGGGACAAGGTCTTCGTATATATCCAAAAATAAGTAGGTCCGGTTTTTTAGCCGGGCCTCTTTTTAAAGGCTCTTTGTCAACTGTAGTGGGTAGAATTTTACAATCTATAAATAGTGAGTACAATATCAAAAATTTTAAAATGAAGTTAGCCACCCATCCTATCTGCTAGATAAGTACTACAACTCATTCTGATGAGTTGTCTGATTTCATTTGATAATAGGTTTGGAGCTGTTAGGCTAATTGGCCAAGGCTAATGATAGCCTTGGTTTAGCCCTCAAAACAGCTTCAAAAGTCCCTGTTGTCAAATGAAATCCTTTTGTAAGGTATAAGAAAACACCTCCGTGCTATACTTGTTGTTCACCACAAACAAAAGGAAGGGCACAGAGATGCAAAACAATTATACAACAAAAGGAAAACATTTGACAATTAATGATCGTCGCTACATTGAACGATGGAACAAAGAAGGAAAATCCAATCGAGAAATTGCTCGCCTACTTGGAAGAGCTCCTCAAACAATCAATAACGAAATCAAGCGAGGGCAAGTCTTACAACAAGTGAG
>NZ_JACBXX010000044.1 GCF_013415245.1 Streptococcus danieliae
TTAAAACACTTGAGGACGTGATTGATAAACTACAAGAAGTGATTCAAAGTTTGCATTGGTCTGACCTTAAATCTATTGTCCATAGAGAATGGATTTTTTCAGATTTTGAATTTGAATGAGTATTAGTATATACTATATTTAAAAGTTGGAGTCGAATCTTTTGAAGTGAGGTGGTTTGAGTGAGACTGTTTCGTTTTAAGTTGTTTCCAAAAAACTTTAAAACCCTATCTTATCATCTATCTAAGGTTCTGGAAACGGGGGATGTTGTTGCTCCGCTAGCCCTTCTTGGAGTCAGTATTTCCAATTTTTTGATTTCAATACATGAAGATCTAGCTAAGATTCTTGGAGGGATGTCTCTTTTTATAATTTTCTTCTACTTGATTGTCTATGTCTGTGTAAATGTAAAGTTGTTATGCTATTTTTTAATTGTTCAATTTCGAAATAAAAATGATTGATCTTTTATGAAACCATCAAGTCTAGAGACTAGCTCTATCCCTGTTGGTGAGTTTACGGATGTATCTTATTCGCATGGTCTTAGTGTGTTCGTGAGGTGAATCTAAAGGAGGGACTATGAAAAATAGTATACGATTTTTTATCATTGAAGCAATTTCTATGCTTTCACTATATTTACTGGGAATTTCAGTTGGCTTTTCACTTACGAAGATTGGTCTTCTGGCCTTGTTAAATTTTTTTTATCAATTGTTAGCGATGCTTGCTGTCAGTGGAATGTCAAATGCTGTTTATTCTTGGAGACATGTCTTCCATAACCTGTATATTTATACAAAGCAGACCATTTTGATTCCGATTATAATTGTCTTCCTCTTAATTGTCCAAATGGACACTATGTCCATCGAACTTCGATTTTTTTATCTAAATGTACTGCTCATGGTCTACACAATAGGCTCTATTTTTTCACTTGGTCCCAAAATTGGTCGAAAAACTTCCTAGGCTTAGATAGGGAGAAGCCTGGGGGTCCAAGTGGAGCCGAGACCAGTTATGAGGAAGGAATCTAAAAAAGAGCAGTGATAGGAGGATGGTTAGATGAGATCTCTTATATTGTTTATAGGTGTGATGACGAGCAGTTTTTTAAATTATGCTTTTTTCAATAATGTAAGATTAGTGTTTATTTTATTTTTTCTACAAATTGTTTTTTTGATGCTGATTCATTACCTGACGCAAAAATTCACTTCAAATATTCCGATTGAGGAATCGCATTATCGAGCTAGTTTGAAAAAATTAGTGATTGTATCCATTTCGCTTCTGTCTCTAGCCATCTTACAAAATCAGGTGATGTATTATTTGAATCTAGTGACTACGGCATTTATGTGTCAATATATTGCGGTAAAAAATGGCTATAAGCTGTCTGTCTAAGAATTTATAATGATTTTGCTTGGATTTTAAAAGTGATTTGAGTCGATTTTTAGGAGGTGTAGATGAAAGCTCTTTATAAAAATCAGGTGGTTGATGTCTGGGAAATTGGGAAGCAGACACCGCAACCAAGCTGGGTTCAAGAAGCCTTGCGGAAAAATTATATTGTTTGGCTGGATAACCATGTCAGAATTTTAATGGCAGGTTTGATGCCGTCGCTACTGACCAATGTCAAAATAGGGGCTACAGGTTCAGCTGGTGGTGGTTTTGCAGGATACGGTATGTATGTCTTGGGCTATCCTGGAGACTACCTCGATGTGACCAATCATCGTGTGTTGTCGAGGAAACGTTTTTTCAGGGACTACGAGATCTTAGAAGATTCCTGATATGAGATGGCAGAGCGCATAACTGTTTACCTTCTAGGTTCGCTAAAAAAGTTCTAGGTTGTATCAATCTAGAGCTTTTTAGCTTAGAAAATTTGTTCTTGCATTTAAATTATGATAATATTAGGTAAAGTATCTCATAGTTGTGGAGGTGGGCTGTATGAAGATTTTTATCTTAGAAGATGATTATAGACAGCAGGGACGAATGGAAACTCTTCTTCAGAGATTGTCTGTTCAGAACAACTTACCTCTGGCTCAACTAGAGATTTTTTCAAGGGCAGAGAGATTGCTAGAGGCTGTTGAGGAAAGGGGATCTCACCAGCTTTTTTTATTAGCTATGGAAATCAAGGGGAATCCGTTAGGGGGATTAGAATTGGCGAAGCAGATTCGCCAACAAGATTCGCAAGCGATTATTGTTTTTGTGACGAGCCATTCGGAATTGATGTCGTTGACCTTTCGCTCTCAAGTATAGTTGTTTAGTTCATAAAACGTATGTGATATACTGGTTCTATGGCATACGGAACCGATTTTAGAAAACGTGTCCTCGCTTATGTAAAAGAGGGGCATACACGTCAAGAAACTGCGAAACTATTTAATATTAGCACAAATACTTTATATACCTGGGAAAAGCAACAACGAGAACAAGGTCATTTAGAACGGAAAAAACGTGTGGCTAAATCTAGAAAAATCCCCTTGGATCAACTAAAGACTTTCGTTGAGCAAAATCCAGATGCCTTTTTAAGGGAAATTGCAGAACATTTTTCTTGCAGCATTCCCTCTGTTTGGGCTGCCTTAAAACAGGTGAACTTCACTTTAAAAAAAGACAACTAGCTATAAAGAACAAGATCCTGAGAAAGTTCATAAGTATCTTGAATCATTGGCAGTTTTGAAAGACCTCCCGATTGTCTACGTTGACGAAACAGGTATTGATACTTATCTCTGCCGTAAAAATGCTCGCGCGCCAAGAGGAGAGAAGGTCTATGATAAAGTTAGTGGTCGTCGATTCGAACGAACATCGATTGTATCAGGGCAAGTTAACCATAAGTTTATAGCCCCGATGATTTATCAAGAGAGCATGACCAGTGCTTTCTTTGTCGAATGGTTTAAGACTCAACTTTTACCCTCGTTGGAGGTTCCTCATGTTATCGTTATGGACAATGCAAGTTTTCACCCCAAGAAGATACTAGATGAACTTTCTATTTGTGATGGACACTTCTTTCTTCCTTTACCACCTTATTCTCCAGAGTTGAATCCTATTGAAAACAGTTGGGCTATTCTGAAAAAAGCTGTGACAGAATTACTTAGAAAAACAGAGAATTTAACTGACGCAATATCATACTGTTTAAAGACTAAATGACTATAGTTCTGTCCCACTCCCACCCGAGCCCAAAAATTGGAGTGCGAGGTTACAGCTCCGGTTAGAAAAAGGTGAGGGTACAGTTACGGAAAGGATCTGGTTCTGTTGATACAGGCTGGATCCTTTTCTTGTTTTGGAATGGGCCGGCCTCGTGCTCTCTGTCTTGTTCTGCGACTGGTTTCCTGTTAAAATAGGGACATGGAAAAATTCAGATACAAGGCTGTGATTGCTTATGACGGGAAGGATTTTGCTGGTTTTCAACGACAGCCGGAGGCCCGGACGGTTCAGGAAGAGTTGGAAAAGACGTTGACCCGTTTGGCCAGTGGTCAGCCTGTGCTGGTGCACGGGGCAGGACGGACGGATAGTGGAGTTCATGCCTTGGGTCAGGTTGTGCATTTTGATTTACCGGGGCGACGGGATGTGGAAAAACTACGTTTTGCCCTGGATACGCAGAGTGCAGAGGACATTGCCGTGCGGTCGGTGGAGTTGGTGCCAGACGATTTTCATGCTCGTTACTGGCCGCATCACAAAACCTATGAATTCTTGGTAGACTATGGTCGGCCGAAAAATCCCCTGCTGCGCAATCAAGCGACGCCTTTTCCTTATCCTTTAGATATTGAAAAAATGCGGGAAGCCTTGCAGTTTCTGAAAGGGACCCATGATTTTACAGGTTTTACAGCATCGGGGACAGCGGTTGAAAACAAGGTTCGGACCATTACGGATGTGCAGTTGGATGTGGATGAGACGCACCATCTGTTGCGCTTCAGTTTTTCGGGGAATGGCTTTCTCTATAAGCAAATTCGCAATATGGTTGGCACTCTGTTGAAGATTGGCAATGGCCGGATGCCGGTGGCACAGATTCCCCTGATTCTGGAACAAAAGGATCGCCAGCTGGCGGGTCCGACTGCAGCCCCTCAGGGCCTCTACCTCAAGGAGATTATCTATGACCAAGATCTTAACCATAGCCGGCAGTGATATTTTTGCAGGCGGTGGCCTGCAGGCCGATTTGGCGACTATTACGCAATTAGGAGCCAAGGGTTTTGCGGCGGTGACTTGCGTGACCGCCCTGGTTGCTGATGAATTTCAAGTGCAGGCCATCCCCCCACTGCAATTGGAGCAGCAATTGGCCAGCCTTGACGCCGTTGATTTTGCGGCCATCAAGATCGGCCTTTTGCCAAGTTTGGAGCACCTAGAGCTTGTCTATCAGTGGTTGCAGCCAAGGGCTCAGACGCCCCTTGTCTTAGATCCTGTTTTGGTTTTAAAAGAAAAGCAGGATCAAGCGCTGGGCCAGTGGACTAGTGCTTTTGAAAAAATCGCCGGTTTTAGCCAGGTCATGACGCCCAATCTGCCAGAAGCGGAGTTGCTACTAGGGCGAGAACTGCTTGATCAGGCTGACCTGGAAGCAGGGGCGCGGGAATTGGCTCAAAAATTTGGGACAGCGGTTTATCTCAAAGCTGGTTCGCGGATTCCGGGGCCGGTGGCTCTGGACTATGTCTGGAGCGATGGGCAGGGTTCTTATCTCAAAGCTCCGCAAGCCCAAGGCAGTGTTAATGGGAGTGGTTGTGTTCTAGCTTCAAGTCTAGCCACTTATCTAGGGCAGGGGCTGGACTTGAACCAAGCGAGTCAAGCAGCCAAGCAATTTGTAACAGCAGCCATTGAGGCTGCCGATGAATGGGGGGTTAGTCCATATGCAGTCAAATAATCTGAAATACTGGAGCCAAACGGCTGTTTTTGTAGCTCTGACAGTCGTTCTAGGTTATATCAAGGTTCCAACTGCGACAGGCTTTTTGTCCTTGTTAGATGTCGGTGTGTATGCCGCTGCCTTCTATTTCGGCGGTCGCCAAGGAGCTCTTGTTGGTGGCTTGGGAGGCTTTCTCTTAGACCTTTTGCTGGGCTATCCACAATGGAGTTTATTTAGCCTTGTCGCCCATGGAGGCCAAGGGCGTTTGGCCCAAGGTATTGTTCCATCACGCTGGCTTTCAGGCTTGCTGTCCAGTCTCTTTATGGTGGCTGTTTATGCAGGTGCTTCAAGCTTGATGTATGGGCCGGCAGCAGCCTTGCCAGAAGTGATTCCGAACTTTTTACAGAGTTTCTTGGGTTTTCTTTTAGCTCAAGTCTTGGTTGGATTGTTAAGGAGGAAGGATGGCTGATTTAGAAACGCTCAAAGTAGAAGTTGTTGATTTGGCGCGTGAACTGCTGGATCGGACACAGACAGCTGCCGGTTCGGTTTTTGTCTTAGGTCTATCGACCAGTGAGGTTGTTGGTGGTTTCATTGGCCGTGATTCCAACTTGGAAGTTGGTCAAGCCCTGGTTTCAGCCCTCTACGCTTTTCTAAAGGACCAAGGCGTTTATTTGGCTGTGCAAGGTTGTGAACACGTCAATCGGGCCTTAGTGGTCGAGCGGAGCCTGGCCCTGGCCCGAGGCTGGGAAATTGTCCATGTGATTCCAACCCCCCATGCCGGAGGTAGTGGCCAAGTAGCGGCTATGCAGTTATTGGACGACCCTGTTCTGGTGGAGTATATCCAGGCGGATCTGGGTATGGATATTGGTGATACCGCGATTGGGATGCATGTCAAACATGTTCAAGTTCCGATTCGGCTCGCGGCTCGCGACTTGGGAGCTGCACACGTAACCGCACTAGCCAGCCGTCCTAAGCTGATCGGAGGAGCTCGGGCAGCCTATGCCTCCGATCCGCTTCGGAAATTTTAGGAAGCGCTCCAAAATCATTGAAGTTGCTGATAACTTGTGATAAAATGATACAGATTAAAGATTTTAAGGAGTAGACTACATGTCTGTGAAATTTGAAAATAAAGAAACAAACCATGGATTGCTAACTTTCACAATTGCTCAAGATGTGATTAAACCTGAATTGGACCGCACTTTTAACCGTGTTAAAGGTTCTTTGAATGTCCCAGGTTTCCGTAAAGGTCATCTTCCACGTGCCGTTTTCAACCAACGTTTTGGTGAAGAAGCTCTTTACCAAGATACCTTGAATGCCCTTCTACCAGCAGCTTATGAAGCAGCGGTTAAGGAAGCAGGAGTTGAGGTTGTTGCACAACCTGAATTTGATATTGTTTCAATGGAGAAAGGTCAAGATTGGACAATTTCTGCAGCTGTTGTTACAAAACCTGAAGTAAAATTGGGTGACTACAAAAACCTAGAAGTATCTGTAGATGCAGATAAAGAAGTTTCTGAGGAAGAAGTGGATGCACGCATCGAACGCGAACGTAACAACTTGGCAGAATTGGTTATCAAAGAAGAGGCTGCTGTTGAAGGTGACACAGTTGTAATCGACTTTGTTGGTTCTGTAGATGGTGTTGAATTCGACGGCGGTAAAGGTGAAAACTATGCCCTTGAACTTGGTAGCGGTTCTTTCATCCCTGGCTTTGAAGACCAATTGGTTGGTGCTAAATCAGGTGACCAAGTGACTGTTGAAGTAACCTTCCCAGAAGATTACCACGCAACTGACTTGGCAGGTAAAGTTGCTAAATTTGAAACAACAGTTCATGAAGTTAAGAGCAAGGAAGTTCCTGCCCTTGATGACGAACTTGCAAAAGACATTGACGAAGAAGTTGAAACACTTGCTGAATTGAAAGAAAAATACAGCAAAGAAATGGCTGAAATGAAAGCTGAAGCTTACCAAGAAGCTGTTGAAGCAGCAGCTATTGAAAAAGCTGTTGAAAATGCTGAAATCGTTGACCTTCCAGCTGAAATGGTTCACGAAGAAGTACATCGTTCTATCAACGAATTCCTAGGCAACATGCAACGTCAAGGAATCTCTCCAGAAATGTACTTCCAAATCACAGGTACAACTCAAGACGACTTGCACAAGCAATACGAAGCAGAAGCAGAAAGCCGTACTAAGACTAACCTGGTTATCGAAGCTATTGCTAAAGCAGAAGGCTTCGAAGCAAGCGATGAAGAAATCAACAAAGAAATCGAAGACTTGGCAGCAGCTTACAACATGGAAGTTGAGCAAGTACGCAGCCTCCTTTCAACAGATATGTTGAAACACGACATCACTGTTAAGAAAGCTGTTGAATTGATTACTTCAACTGCAGCAGTGAAATAAACCTTAGCCTTCTAAGGTAAAGAGAGGGTGGGACGGAAGTCCCTCTTTTCTTTTTTGACGAATCCTCAAAAATAGCGTACAATAAAGAGAATGACAAAAAAGGAGAACGACTTTGGAATTAGAAGTATTTGCTGGACAGGAAAAAAGTGAACTTTCCATGATCGAAGTGGCGCGTGCCATCCTAGAAGGTCGTGGGCGAGATCACGAGATGTACTTTAGTGACCTAGTCAATGAAATTCAAGAGTATTTGGAGAAAAGTAATAGCGAGATTCGCGAAGCTCTTCCTCTTTTTTACACAGAACTTAACGTCGATGGAAGTTTCATCTCCCTCGGTGAAAACAAGTGGGGTCTTCGTTCATGGTATGCTGTGGATGAGGTTGATGAAGAAATTATTGCCTTGGAAGAAAATGAAGACGAAGAGGCACCTAAGAAACGTAAGAAGAAACGTGTGAATGCCTTTATCGCTAGTGATAGTGATACAATTGATTACAGCGATGATGACCCAGAAGATGAGGACAACTACGCTGACGACGAGGATTCTATGAACTACGATGAGAATCCAGATGATGAGAAAAACGAAGCAGAAGCCTACGATGCTGAAATCAACGAAATTGCTCCTGAAGAACTAGGAGATGACGTCGAAGTTGATGAGACAGATGATGAGGATGATGACGTCGAGGACTAATCCTCTGTTTCTCTCTGCTATCTTTTCAAAGATAAAAGTCCAACCGCTCTTATTTCTGTTGGCACAGTCATTTTAATGCAGTGGTAGATTGCAAACGCCTGTAAATGAGTCAAGGAGTGGCCTCTGAGCCCTTTCAATCTTGGCAGGTCAAGCAATCCCCTGCGAGGGGAGTGGCAGACTGACCAAGCTTGATCCGTCTCCCTCCCTATTTTAATTGAAGGAGTAATCATGACAACAAAGTACATTTTTGTAACCGGTGGTGTAGTGAGCTCAATCGGAAAAGGGATTGTAGCTGCTAGCTTGGGTCGTCTTTTGAAGAACCGTGGTCTTAAAGTAACCATCCAAAAATTTGACCCTTATATCAATATCGATCCAGGAACCATGAGTCCCTATCAACATGGAGAAGTTTTTGTTACTGATGATGGAGCAGAGACTGACTTGGACTTGGGACACTATGAGCGTTTCATCGATATCAACTTGAATAAATATTCTAATGTTACAACCGGTAAAATCTATAGTGAAGTTCTTCGGAAAGAACGTCGTGGAGAATACCTAGGTGCAACTGTTCAGGTTATCCCTCACATTACGGATGCCTTGAAGGAGAAAATCAAGGGTGCTGCCCTAACAACGGATTCTGATGTCATTATCACAGAAGTCGGTGGTACAGTCGGAGATATCGAAAGCTTACCTTTCCTTGAGGCCCTTCGTCAAATGAAGGCTGACGTTGGTTCAGACAATGTGATGTACATCCACACGACCCTTCTTCCTTATTTGAAAGCAGCAGGGGAAATGAAAACCAAGCCAACCCAGCATTCGGTAAAAGAATTGCGGGGCTTGGGAATCCAACCCAATATGTTGGTGATCCGGACCGAAGAGCCAGTTAGTCAAGGAATTAAGAACAAACTCGCTCAGTTCTGTGATGTTCAACCAGAAGCAGTTATTGAATCCTTGGACGTAGAGCACCTCTATCAGATTCCTCTCAATCTCCAAGCGCAAAAGATGGATCAAATCGTCTGCGATCACTTGAAGATTGATGCACCTGCCGCTGACATGACAGAATGGTCAACCATGGTGGATAAGGTCATGAACTTGAAGAAACAAGTAAAAATTGCCCTTGTTGGGAAATATGTTGAACTTCAAGATGCCTATATCTCTGTCGTTGAGGCTCTTAAACATGCCGGTTATACCAATGATGCCGAAATCAAAATCGACTGGATCAATGCCAACGATGTGACCGCAGACAATGTTCAAAAGCTACTATCCGGAGCAGACGGTATTATTGTTCCTGGTGGATTTGGTCAGCGTGGTACCGAAGGGAAAATTCAAGCCATTCGCTATGCTCGGGAGCATGACGTGCCAATGCTTGGTGTCTGCTTGGGCATGCAGTTGACCTGTGTGGAATACGCACGTCACGTCTTGAACAAGGCTGATGCCAACTCTTCAGAATTGAATCCAGAAACCAAAAATCCAGTTATCGATTTGATGCGTGACCAGGTTGACGTTGAAGATATGGGAGGAACCCTCCGTCTTGGACTCTACCCAGCTAAGTTGAAGCCTGGTAGTCGAGCTGCAGCTGCCTACGATAACCAAGAAGTAGTGCAACGTCGTCACCGTCACCGCTATGAGTTTAACAATGCCTATCGTCAAGAATTTGAAGATGCTGGCTTTGTCTTCTCAGGTGTGTCACCAGACAACCGTCTGGCTGAAATCGTTGAATTGCCAGACAAGAAATTCTTTGTGGCTTGCCAATACCACCCAGAACTTTCAAGCCGTCCAAACCGTCCAGATGGACTCTACCGTGATTTCGTAACAGCTGCTGTTAAGAACGCAAAATAAAATTCTGGTATTCTTCCCTTGAAGAAGCTAGTCATTAGAATCGGAGGCTAAGGACCCTGTCCCAGCCTCTTTTAGATTGGAGAAGAAATGATTCGGGAAGTTCCCTTAGAAAAAGCCCATCGTATTTTAGCCTTATCCTCTGTGACTTTTGTATCCAGTGCGACTGAAGACGATAAAAATATTATGCCAGCTGGTTGGGTAGGCACCGTGGCCACAGATATTCTCAGCCTGGTCATGGACTCAGCTAATTATACACGGAAGGTGATGGAGAACAGTGGCTACTTTGTTCTCCAAGTCCCTCGTGCCTCCCAATCAGATTTGATTGTGGAGCTGGCTAAAAGCCGCCATGTCCATGAGGATAAGCTAGCAAAACTGTCCTTTTTTGACCCAAGTAAGCAGGGTTATCCCTTGCTGCAAGACTGCCTGGCCTGGGTGGTCTGTGAAATTATCCCTGAGGAACGTAATCAAGAGGTCTATGACCTTTTCCTAGGCCGGATTGTGGCGGCCTGGGCTGATGATTCAGTGTTCCGCGATGGACGTTGGCACTTGGACCAGGTGGATCCCAAAGATCGCCCAGTTCACTATGTGGCTGGTGGACAATTTTACCAAACAGGTAATGGTTTCCAGCTAGCCGATCCTTTTCAATAAATAAATTCAGATGGAGCTTGGGACAAAAAGTCCCGTAAAGTATAAAAAGGAGAGATTCATTCGTTGAAATGAGTCTCTCCTTTTCTTTTTAGGTACTCCTCTTCCCATATTTGAGGAGGTTATTGGCCATAAGAACCAAT
>NZ_JACBXX010000045.1 GCF_013415245.1 Streptococcus danieliae
TGGAAATCTCCGAAAGGCTGGAAATGCCGTCCCCATCAAGATAGTGTACAGAGTTTTAAGCGCAAGCTGAAGCGACTAACGACGAGGAAGTGGAGCATTGACCTAACGACACGGATTGAACGATTAAATTGGGTTATCCGCGGTTGGGTAAATTACTTCTCACTTGGTAATATGAAGACGATACTGACGCAAATAGATGAGCGTTTACGAACTCGTATCCGAGTCATTATCTGGAAGCAATGGAAGAAAAAATCGAGACGACTATGGGGACTTCTGAAACTAGGTGTTCCGAAATGAATAGCCGATAAAGTATCTGGCTGGGGTAACCACTATCAACTAGTGGCACAAAAGTCAGTCTTAAAGCGAGCTATATCAAAACCAGCCCTTACTAAAAGAGGACTGGTTTCTTGTCTAGATTTCTATCTTAAACGACATGCGTTAAAAGTTAGTTGAACCGCCGTGTGCCGAACGGCACGCACGGTGGTGTGAGAGGGACTAGAAATTAGCCTCTACTCGATTTTTTACAACCGGATATTCTTTGCTTACCACCTCTAAAAGTGCTAGAATAACTTTATAAGAAAGCGTTTTCTTTGAGAGGACCTTACTTGCCAAAGTAGTTGGGGTAGGGAGTGTTAGTAAGGAGGATTTGGGATGGCCTTGATTGAAGTAAGCCATCTTCACAAGGAATTTGTAAAGACGGTTAAGGAACCGGGATTGAAGGGAGCTATCGCTTCGTTTTTTCATCCCCAAACGCAAACATTTACAGCGGTTAAAGATTTATCATTCGAGGTACCCAAGGGACAAATATTAGGTTTTATTGGGGCTAATGGAGCTGGGAAATCGACGACTATTAAGATGTTGACAGGGATTTTAAAACCCACATCTGGTTTTTGTCGGATTAATGGGAAAATTCCCCAGGAAAATCGTCAGGATTATGTGAAGGATATTGGCGTTGTTTTTGGGCAGCGAACCCAGCTTTGGTGAGATCTAGCCTTGCAAGAAACTTACTTGGTCTTAAAAGAAATTTATGATGTTCCAGACGCGGCTTTTCGCAAACGTATGGGCTTTTTGAATGAGGTCTTAGATCTGCAAGATTTTATCAAAGACCCGGTGCGAACCCTGTCTCTAGGACAGCGGATGCGGGCGGATATTGCAGCTGCGCTGTTACATAGCCCCAAGGTCCTGTTCCTGGATGAACCGACCATTGGCCTTGATGTCTCCGTTAAGGACAATATCCGCAAGGCTATTGCTCAGATCAATCAAGAGGAAGAAACAACCATTGTCTTAACAACCCATGACTTGGATGACATTGAACAATTGTGCCATCGGATTTTTATGATCGATAAGGGACAAGAAATCTTTGATGGAACGGTGACTCAATTAAAGGAACGCTTTGGGAAAAGCAAAACGATTTCTTTTGAACTCAAGCCAGGACAGGAGTCTTTTGACTCACATTTTGTAAATGCTCCGGATATCCAGGTGACACGGAAAGAGCTGATGCTGGAGATTCAGTATGACAGCTCTCGCTATCAGACTGCCGAGATTATCCAACAGACCTTGAGCGATTTTGAAATTCGTGATTTAAAGATGGCAGATACGAACATTGAAGAAATTGTTCGTCGCTTCTATCGAAAGGAGCTTTAGGATGTTAGGTGTGTGGAAACGTTACAGACCCTTTGTTCATGCGGGAATGCAGGAACTGATTACCTACCGGGTGAATTTTTTGCTTTATCGTCTTGGCGATGTCATCGGAGCATTTGTGGCATTTTACTTATGGAAGGCTGTTTTTGATTCCTCACAGGAAAACTTGTTGCGCGGTTTTAGTTTGGCAGACATGACCTTGTATATCGTGATGAGCTTCGTGACCAATTTATTGACCAAGTCCGATAGCTCCTTTATGATTGGCCGTGAGGTCAAAGACGGCTCAGTGGCCATGCGTTTGCTCCGCCCCGTTCATTTTGCAGCCTCCTATTTGTTTACAGAGATAGGCTTTCGCTGGCTGGTCTTTGTCAGCATCGGCCTGCCCTTCTTAGCAGCCGTTGTTGCCTTTAAACTGCATTCAGGAGAACCCGTTCTCCAAGTCATTGGCTTGACAGTAGCCTATCTCCTCAGCTTGAGTCTGGCCTATTTGATTAACTTTTTCTTTAATATTGCCTTTGGCTTCTCGGCCTTCCTTTTTAAAAATCTCTGGGGCTCCAATTTACTGAAAAATTCCTTGGTCGCTTTTTTATCAGGAGCTTTAATTCCCTTGGCCTTTTTTCCAAAAGTTGTAGAAGAAGGTCTGTCTCTCTTGCCATTTGCTTCCCTAATTTATACTCCAGCGATGATGATTGTATGGAAGTATTCAACAATCCAAGTGTTTCAAGCCCTGTTACAGCAATTTTTCTGGCTAGCTGTGATGGTGCTTCTGTCGCAGCTGATCTGGCAACGCGTTCAGACTCATATCACAATTCAGGGAGGCTAATGATGCGCAAATACCAACGAATGCATCTCATCTTTATCAAACAACACTTGAAACAGATTCTGGAGTATGAGGCTGACTTTCTTGTGGGAGTGCTAGGGGTCTTTCTGACCCAGGGGCTCAATCTGCTCTTTTTACAGGTCTTATTTCAACACATTCCTTCACTCCAAGGCTGGACCTTTCAGCAGTTGGCTTTCATCTACGGTTTTTCCTTGCTGCCCAAGGGAATCGACTATCTCTTGTTTGACCATCTTTGGGCCTTGGGGCAGGGATTAGTGCGCCAAGGAGACTTTGATAAGTATCTAACCCGACCGCTAAATCCCTTGTTCCATGTTTTGGTAGAGATTTTTCAGATTGATGCCTTGTGGGAGATTTTGGTAGGACTTTTGTTGCTGGGAGTCAGTGTTGGTGATTTGACCTGGACCTGGGAGAAAATTCTACTCTTTATCCTTTCAATTCCCTTTGCTACCTTGATTTATACCTCCTTAAAAATAGCCACTGCCAGTATCTCCTTTTGGACCAAGCAATCGGGAGCAGTCATCTATATTTTTTACATGTTTAATGACTTTTCGAAATATCCTCTGGAAATTTACCAGACCTTCTTACGTTGGTTCATTACCTTTGTCATCCCCTTCGCCTTTACCGCCTACTATCCCGCTTCCTACTTTTTGACCGGTAAAAATCCCCTCTTTACGATCGGAGGCCTTATCCTGGCTTCCTTACTAGCCCTGGCCTTTGCCCTAAAAATCTGGACCAAGGGCTTGGAGGCTTATGAAAGTGCGGGGTCGTGATCCTTTAAAAATGTAGATAGTCATTGACATCGGGTTGTTTTATGATATATATATATATATATATATATCATATTAAAATGAGGTGAAGTAAACATTGAAAAAGAAAGATCGAAAAACTAAGAAACAAGGCAAGGTTCACGAAAAAAAGCTAGTTAAGGAATTGTCACAAGAATGGGACTCTAACCTGGTTAAGGAATCCCGGCAAAACTGGACTTCCTACAGCGAGTCGAAACAAGCGGAAATCATGCAGGAGAGCTAATTGGCTTATGGAAGAATTATTAGCGATTATGAAACAACAAGCTGCTACAATCGATAGCCTAAGTAGTGAACTTGCTCTTCTCCGTGAATAAGTAGCTCAACTGACTCATAAACTTTACGGGAATATTCCGAGAAATCCACCTATCCATCTGGTCAATTCAGTCTTTTTGAGGAAGGAAAGGTTTCTGAAGAAAGGCATGACTGACCTAGTTGAAACAGGCGCCATCACCTATAAACGTCAGAACAGATCAAGCAAGTAGAGTTAACTAGCTTGCCTGGGCTGTTTTACCATTTGGAACTTTTGACCGACCGTTTGCGACCTTGCTATAAGATTTTTAGGTGTAAGTGGTATAATCAGAGTACTAGATGTGAAACGTAATGGCGCTTCTAATACTGTGTCTTTCAATTCAGAAAGTGAGGAATTTTGGATGAAAAAAGTGGTTGTTTTTATCGGTATTACATTGTTTTTGTTTCGCATTTTTGAGAATTACCTGCATCTTCAGTCCCCTCTTGGGTTTGCACTTAATACCTTCGGACTGGTTTGCTTTCTCAGTCTGTTGGGAGCGATGATCAGGAAGGGAAATGAGTCTGAAAAATAAATTGATGGATGATTCAAATTGAGAATTTTTGTGGAGTTTCCGAATAAATAGTTGGAAGGGATTCTTAGTGTTATAGGTACATTATGATTCCTTCTGTGCTGAGTTTAGATATACTCAAATGGAGTTATCTAGTTTTTTCTTAGTCACCTAGGTTCTCAGAAATTTTATGGGACCCGGATTTCTGTAGGCAGATTAGGTGGAGCTATTACTGAGGAGGTTTTCCAAATGATGAATATGACAGATGTGGAACTGATTGAAGTTATTGGTGGAAACTGGGTACAATGTGGACTTGGTACAGTTGGTGGTGCATTAGGTGGTGCAGTACTTGGAGCTGGCGTTGGGACAGTTACTCTTCCAGTTGTCGGGACAGTATCTGGAGCAGCTGCCGGTTTCTGGGGCGGTGGAGCAACGGGAGCAGCTAATTTCTGTTTTAATTAATCTTTAGGGGAGTGGCATTGAGCTACTCCTCTTTTTTGTATTTCCTGGCTCGGATGAGGTTGAGACAAAAGTCTCACCTTCTGAACTTGGGATGATGAAATGAACTTGACACAGTCGTTGATTGGTAGTTTCGTTCGCCTTATACTCATTTAATTTCAAATTTTGACGTTGTCAAGCCTCCTTGATGAACCTAAGTTCTACCTTCGTCGGCTTTCCTGGTCAATTCCTTGAAATTATTCGAGTATTCAGATTTTGATTTACCCAAGGTATAAACAGGTGTAACTCTAGACAGCAAAACCCGTAAGAATCAACTTACGGGCGTTCTCTTTATTTATCTGCAAAATAAGCGCGTACTTTAGGAGCGACTTCTTTTCCGAAAAGCTCGATGGCTTTGAGGACATCTTCGTGGGGCATGGAGCCGAGTGGGAGGTGGAGCATGAAGCGGTTGAGGCCGAGTTCTTCAATCATCTTGATGAGTTTTTCAGCGACCTGGTCGGGGTTGCCGACAAACATAGCTCCGTTTGGTCCGACTTGTTGGAGGTATTTGTCGTAGCTGAGTGGGGTCCAGTGTGGGCGGTCTTTGGAGATGGCATCGACGATTTGTTTGGTTGGGTGGAAGTAGCGTTTGCGGGCTTCTTCGCCGTCTTCCATGATGAAGCCCCAGGAGTGGGCAGCGACTTTGAGATCTTGGTCCGTAAAGCCATTTTCCTTACCGATGGTGCGGTAGGCGTCGATAAGGGGTTTGAAGTAGCTTGGTTGGCCACCGATGATGGCGTAGACAATTGGTAGTCCCATTTGCGCAATTTTAACAGTGGATTCGACGTTACCACCAGTGGCTACCCAGACAGGGAGTTGTTTTTGGACAGCTCTTGGGTAGACTTCACGGTTATCAATGCTCTGGGTGTGATGGCCTTTCCATTTTAGTTTGGTTTCTTGATTGGCATAGAGGAGTAGATCTAATTTTTCATCAAAGAGGCTATCGTAATCCTTGAGATCTTGGCCGAAGAGGGGGAAGGACTCGGTAAAGGAAGCGCGGCCGGCCATAATTTCAGCGCGTCCGTTGGAGAGGGCGTCGATGGTCGCGTATTGTTGGTAGACGCGGATTGGATCGAGGCTGGAGAGGATACTGACAGCGCTGGTGAGGCGGATACTCTTGGTATTAACGGCACCCGCTGCAAGCACAATTTCAGGTGCTGAGACGGCGAAGTCATCGCGGTGGTGTTCCCCGATGCCGTAAACATCCAAGCCTACTTCATCAGCCAATTCAATTTCCTTGACCAGCTGGCGGATGCGTTCGTCATGGGAGAAGACCTGGTTGCTGCCTTCTAGGGGAGTTGTTTCACCAAAGGTTGAGATTCCGAGTTCGATTTTCATAGTAGCTATCTCCTTTGTTTTTCTTAACTTGCAACCATTTTATCACTAGTTAGTAATAAAGACAAGTGATTTGTTTCTAAGAAAATAAGGTGCGCTGTTAGCGCACCTTAGAGCGGTCTTTATAGTAATTGCGGACATAACGACTGGCCTGTAAAAAGGCTAGACTAATCAAGATGGCACCGGAAATGGACCAAACCGAAGCTACTTCTAGAGATAAGAAGATAAAACTAAAGAGGATTGTCATGAGCGAAAAGGCTGCGAGATTCATGTAGTAGTAGAACTCGTAGCGATTTTCGCGTAGTTCCTGGTCTTGTTCAGGGTCATATTGGGTAAAGGGTTGTTCAATGGGTTGTTGGGGATTACGGAGGACCTCTTGGTCACGTAATACATTTTCTCTTACGGGCATAATCTCTCCTTGTGTAAATCACTATATAGAATACCATATTTTCCAGACCCCTTATGTTACAAAAAGATAACAATACTAAGAAGAAATCATAAGTAGTCTGTGGTTCTGAAGTGATTGGTTTAGCTAAATTTAGTTTAGCTGACTTGATTGAATCTTTGGCGGAACAGGACTTACCCGACGGATATCTTTTAAGGGAATCATGGTTGAAATTTTATGGGGTAAGCTATTGATAATCAACTGGTTCTGATCCGGATTGATTTTGACAATGGTTCCGGTAATGTGCTTTTTTCCGTAGATGACTAAGACGGCTTGCTTTTGATTTTGTGCGCGTTGCAAGGTTGCTTGAATTTCTGCCAGGTGTTTGTGGGACTTATTTTTACTATCCCCAGCTTCCAGAAAATCTGACATTTGCTGTTTGATGGTATCCCAAAGTGTAATCATCGGCTTCCCCCTTATTCGTTTTTCTTCTATTATATCGATTTTTATTCTTTCTTACAATATTGTAAGAAGGAATTTTCTAATATTCTTTAGTTTTCATGAAAAATAGTGTAAAATAATTGTATTGAAATGAAGAAGAGGGGGACTCATGGCTGATTTCACATTTGAGATTGAAGAAAAATTACTAGTACTATCAACGAATGACAAGGGTTGGACCAAGGAGCTGAATCGGGTCAGCTTTAATGGAGCACCTGCTAAATTTGACCTGCGGACCTGGAGTCCGGACCATCAAAAGATGGGCAAGGGAATTACCCTAACCAATGAGGAATTTCAGGTCTTAGTTGAAGCGTTTAAGAATTAGGAAAGAGGGATATGATGAAAAAATTCTCCTTTGATAAAGGAAATCTTAGCAAGGGTAAGATTGCAGTGGGCGCCGGAGCGGCAGTCTTGATTCTCGGAGTCGGTGGCATGTTATTAAATAGCTTCTCCAGTGATGTGGAGCAGACATCATCAGGCTACCAAATTACCAAGGTTAAATCAGGCAATGTAGCGTCCAACACCTTGCTAACCGGACAAGTTGCAGCCAATCGGGATCAATATGTCTACTTGGATGCCAGCAAGGGTGATCTTCAGGATGTTCTTGTAAATGTCGGCGACTATGTCGGTGTGGGGACTCCCTTGGTTCAGTACCAAAGTCAAAATGCCCAGCTAGACTATGACATTGCCCAGCGGGCTGTAAACAAGGTAGACCGCCAAATCTATACTGCAGAAGTCTACGGAATTGAAGCCGCTAGTGGTTCAACTGCGACAGCTGCAGGGGCTGATGCTGATGGAAGTGGTTATGGCTACAGTGCAGCCACAGGAGCGGCCCAGCAAAATGCACAAAACTCGCTTTATGACTTGTATGACAATCGTGCGGATGCGGTGGCAGGACTTGAAAAAGCTGGGAATACCTTAAATGCCACAACCGTTTATTCAAGTATTGAAGGAACCGTTGTTGAAGTGAATCGGGATGTGGCTAAGTCAGCAACAGGGGCTGGCCAAGTCCTAGTCCACATTGTGAGTGAAGATGGCTTGCAGGTTAAGGGAGATGTCACAGAATACACGCTTCCAAATATTACCAAGGGTCAAAAGGTGAAGATCACCTCTAAAGTTTTCCCAGGGAAGACTTGGGAAGGGGAATTCTCCTACATTTCAAACTATCCTAAAAATGGGGGTGAAAGCACTGGAGTTGCGGCTGCAACAGCAGATAGTGGCGCTAAATACCCTTACAATGTCAGCATCAATTCGGACGCTTCTGAATTGAAACAAGGCTTCAATGTCAGCATGGAAGTTCAAAATGAAGGCAAACAAACGGTTGTTCCAATCACAGCCTTGGTGACAGAAGATGAAAAGCACTTTGTTTGGGTTGTCGATCAGAAACGCAAGGCTAAGAAGGTTCAAGTAACCATCGGAAGTGCCGATGCAGAGAACCAAGCCATTACAGCAGGTTTGAAAGAGGGCGAACAGGTGATTACCAATCCTGATGATCAAATCAAACAAGGTCAGGAGGTCGATAAGGATGGCGAATCTAATTAAAATTAGAGGACTCCAAAAGTCCTACCGGAATGGGGATCAAGTTCTTCAAGTCCTCAAAGACATTGACTTGGATGTCGAAGAGGGGGAATTTTTAGCCATCATGGGACCGTCTGGTTCCGGGAAGTCCACCTTGATGAACATTATTGGTCTGTTGGACCAACCCACGAAAGGTTCCTATGATTTGGAGGGGCAAGAAGTAGCCCGTCTGTCAGGGAACAAACTGGCTCATGTTCGGAATCACCAGATCGGCTTTGTCTTTCAACAGTTTTTCCTCCTCTCAAAATTAACAGCCTTACAGAATGTTGAACTTCCTTTGATTTATGCAGGAAAAAATGCGCGTGAGCGCTTAAAGACAGCCAAGTACTATCTGGAAAAGGTTGACCTCAGTGAGCGGATGAAACATCTTCCATCCGAACTCTCTGGGGGGCAAAAGCAACGGGTTGCGATTGCCAGAGCCTTGGCCAATGAACCGGCGATTATCTTGGCCGATGAGCCGACAGGGGCCTTGGATACCAAAACGGGGGATCAGATTATGGAACTCCTGACGGATCTTAATAAGGAAGGCAAGACCATTATCATGGTTACACACGAACCGGAAATTGCAGCCTATGCAACCCGTCAAATCGTCATTCGTGATGGTCGTATCACCCAAGACTCAGCTAAGGAAGGAGGAATCTAATGGAAACTTGGAAATTTGCCATTGCCTCTATCCGCTCCCATAAAATGCGTTCCTTCCTAACCATGCTGGGAATTATTATTGGGGTTGCAGCCGTAGTCCTAATCATTGCCTTTGGAGATGGGATGAACCGGGCCTTTACCAAGAATCTAGGTTCAGCCCAACAAAATGTCCAGATTAACTATTCGCCCATCAAGTCAAAAGATGGAAGTGGGATTGTGACCAGTCAGGAACTCTTTGATGCGGAATCGGAACTACTTGGTACCAGCATGCCTCCACAACCAGAAGTAGCTGAAAACCAGGTGGCAGACCTCCTCAATATTCCAGGAGTTACTAAATATTTGGTGTCCAACTCAACAACTGCCACCATCACTTACGAAAGTAAGAATGTGAAAGGGGCATCGGTTACAGGGATCTCACCTTCCTATTTTAAAGCTCAGAAGTACCAGATGATTACGGGACGGAGCTTGGTAACAGCTGACTATGAGCAATTTGCTCGTGTTGTTCTCTTGGATAAAACCTTGGCTGACAAGCTTTTCACTAATCCGGAGAATGCTTTGAACCAATTGATTAAAATTCAAGGTAACAACTACCGGATTATGGGCGTCTTTGATTACGATAAGAATGATATTACTGCCCAGTATCAATATCCCAATGGTCAACTATTGATGACCAATACCCAATTAGCTGCAGAATTTTCAGTCCCAGAAATTCAAAGCATCATCGTCGGTGTCGAGGATGTCGAGCGCTCCCTTGAAATCGGAGCTGCCGCCGCTCGCCGCTTGACCGCATTGGTGAGACCCGCTCAAGGGGAATACCAGGTGATGGATGTGTCCGATCAACTCGCAAACATTCAACAACAACTGGGAATTTTCCAGGTAGTCATCGGTTCCATTGCCGGAATTTCCCTCCTAGTTGGAGGAATCGGGGTTATGAATATCATGTTGGTATCCGTAACCGAACGGACACGCGAAATCGGCTTGCGAAAAGCCTTGGGAGCAACTCGCCGCAACATCTTAACCCAATTCCTCGTGGAATCCGTGGTCCTAACCCTCATCGGAGGCTTCATCGGCCTGGCGATCTCCTACGGAATCGTCTTCCTGATCGGAGACAGCCTCAACGCAGCCTTTGGCGGCCCACCCGTCATCAGCATGCAATCCGTCATCGGATCCACCCTCTTCTCCATCAGCATCGGAGTCATCTTTGGCCTCCTCCCAGCCAACAAAGCCTCCAAACTTAACCCTATCGAAGCATTACGATATGAATGAAAGAGCTTGGGACAAAAAGTCCCGTAAAGTATAAAAAGGAGAGATTCATTCGTTGAAATGAGTCTCTCCTTTTCTTTTTAGGTACTCCTCTTCCCATATTTGAGGAGGTTATTGGCCATAAGAACCAAT
>NZ_JACBXX010000132.1 GCF_013415245.1 Streptococcus danieliae
ATGATTCTCCTAATGTTGGTTTGGTCACTATTCATTATAGGTCATATGGGGCTTTTTTTGTACCTCAAAAAGCCCTATAATCCCTATTTTGGGTCGTTACCCACTATAGAAATTATAGAGCCTTTTTAATTTACTTCTGATTAAGCAGCATATTAGTGGATATCAAAGGTTTGTCTTCCTGTTTACATTGTTTTCAATTATTGCAATAAGTTTTCTGAATAGCAAAATATTGATTTTATGTTTTTTAATTTCTGCTATTCTGTGTTATTTTATAAATATAAATCTATTTAAATTTTCTTTCAGTATTGATAGAGAATTTAGTAGCAAATCTCCTCTGCTTAGCATTGCTGATAGTAATCATTTTTTTCTCTTTAATGTAGTTTGGAAACAAATATATGTTATATCTAATAACAGGATTCTTTGGATGTTGGCTAGTTTTCTAACTGGAGTCGTTGTGAACCATTTATTTGCTAATGATTTTGCAAGTCTATTTATATATGGAGCTATGTTAGAATTTGAGTTACAACTTGATGAAAAGTATAAATATTTGTATAAGTTTCAACCTAAATTCTATTTTTTAAAGAATGGAGAGCTTCGTTTCTTTGAGCGATTTATCATATCTTATAATTTTTTATATAGTGTGACTCTGTTGTTTTATATGATTTTGTTTGCAATAGGTTCGAACATCCATTTGAGTAAACTGATTCTATATGTACTCTTATTGATAATACTAAGTGGAATATATTATAGAATTGAAGAACGAATGTATATTAAGGCAAAGAAATTGAATAGCTTTACATTTCAATATCTTGTGTTTACTTTATTATCTATTGTAATTCTATTTGTTAATTTGTTATAGAAAGGACTATTTGTTATGAGCATTTCAGTAAAACAGTTTTACATATGGGTTGTTGGGTGGACAATTTTCTTGGTTTTACTGATAATATTTATGCAAAACACTAACTTTCAAGATAACATTGAGAATCTAGTGATTGAAAAAAGAAAAACATTTATTGAAATTCTTGTAAATAACTCAAATAATTTTTTGATGTATGTTATTTATTTTCCAATAAGTGTTTTTTTATTATTATTTGATCTGATCACTATAGGAGTAGCATCTTCAATAGCATTAGATATCTATGGGGTTTCAAAAACTCTATCTCTGTTACCTCACGCGATTTTAGAATATCCTAATCTATTGTTTTATAGTTTTCTATCATTTGCTTTGTTTATGGAGGTTATTAAAAATCCTAGAATATCTACAATCAAAAAATTTTTTTCTGCTAATTATAGATATTATTTAATCAGCTATCTGATACTGATTATTTCCGCTTTTATTGAGGGGAGTATTTGATGAAATTTATTCAATTATCTAAATTTTATAAAGTTGTTAGTGATAAGTTTGTGCTGAAATGTAAATCCTTAAAGATTGTACCAGGAATTTATCAGATAAGAGGCGAAAATGGTTCAGGTAAGAGTATTTTTTTAAAGTATTTGATTCAATTAATTTCTTCCAGTGACTCAATGGTTCAAAGTAACTGTAAAAAAATCCTATATCTAACAAATGAAGAAATTACATTTCCTAATTTAACTGTAAAAGAAAATCTAATGTTATCTTATTTTTTATTTAAAATAAAGGATTCAATTAATACAGAGTTGATACCTGAGGAACATTTAGAAACATTATGTAAAAATGCCTCATTGGGAACTAGGCAAAAAGTTGGTCTTAGTCTAGCCATGGTTGGAAATTTTTGGGATCTAATCATATTAGATGAAGCGTTTTCGAATTTGGATTCAAATACTATGTATAAATTTTTAAATTCAATCGACGAGAGAGTACATGAAGGTACGATTGTGTTATTTGTAGAACATCAGGTAGATTTCTCTGACTATAGTTGCTTTAAAAATTTGAAGAGCATCTATGTGAGGCAAGGAGATATTTATGAAGCAAGATAAACTAATTTATTTGATATTTGGAACTTACTTAATTAGCTTTTTACTCTTGGTTTTTGATTACAGTTCGTCTAATACACTTTTAAGTACACAACTGAATTTGGTTCAGAAAGAACTAGGAATTTCATCAATTAAACTTACAATTCTAGTTTTTTTAATATCTGTAATCTATTCTATAATTGTTTTATTGATTTACTATAAAGTTTGTGAATTTGTTGCTCTCAAGTTTGATGAGTCCCAAAATTACAATAATGAAATGCTTTTAGTATCGATTATGATAAGTGAAAGCATATGTTATGTTACAGCTTTGTTTTTATTTGGATTTGTGGATCTGTATATAATGAAACTAGTTATTCCAGTATTAGGATTAACAATATTAGCCCTATTATTAAGGGGTAAATATTCTTCAAAGTATACGTTGGTGGTTTTGGCTGTTCGTTTCTTTTTTTACCTTACTAATTTCTTTATATTTATTTAGGTTTAGAAATTTGAGGGAGATTGTATATGAAGAAGTCTAAAATAATTATTATATTACTAATATTATCTGTTATAGCAACTAGTTATCGCATTTATGAAAGTTTTTTTAAAACATTGAAGTTAGTCGATATACCATCCACGGGAGATTCTGTGATTGATTTAATGTTGAATGAAAGTAAGAGATTTTTATATCAAAAATTTTTATTTCAACAAGATTTTGTTAATAAAATAATTGTTATATTCTTGATTCTATTGCTTATATTGAGCTTGCTATGTTATATAAAAGATAAGTTCAACATTTTTTATATAGCATATACTGCATATATATTGCTAAGTTTCTTTAAATCAATTTATTATTTTCTGAATGTTAGGAAAATAATTGATAGGTTAACTTTCCCTGATAATAGGAATTTTACGAATGCAGGTTTAAAAATTAGTTTTAATTTTTCTGTTTTTCTAACTGTTCTTTATTTAGGAATTATTTTTTACTATTTCTATAAGGGTTCTAGAAGGTCTACTGATGATATTTAAAATAAAATCAAAACAAGACTCTGATCGTTAGGTGTAAATCCAATGATCAGAGTCTGTTTCACTTTACAAAATCGTTTTAGTTTTTATCCTCATCGGGGGTTAAAACCATGGGGATAATAATCGGTTCACGTTCAGTGTTTTCATAGAGGAAGGGCCGTAGGGCGTTAACAATCGCTCCATTAACGGATTGGATGCTGGCCTCTTTGTTTTTCAAGGCGATGCGAATAGCGTTGAACAGAATCCGCTGGCTTTGGCGAATCAGATCACCAGATTCCCGCATGTAGATAAAGCCGCGGCTGAGGATGTCTGGTCCTGCGAGAATCATCTTGCTCTTGAAATCAACAGTTGCGACGGCTAGGACGACCCCATCTTGAGATAGGTCTTTGCGGTCGCGGAGAACAGCTGCCCCGATTTCACCAATGCGGTTTCCGTCGACGTAGATGTCCTGGGCATTAAAATGTCCTGCGATGCGGGCTGAATCCGCTGTTAGGGCGAGGACATCACCGTTTTTCATGATGAAAACATTGTCCTTTTCGACACCAGTGTCAATGGCTAGCTGGGCATGGATTTTTTGCATGCGGTACTCACCATGCACGGGCATAAAGTATTTTGGCTTGATCAAGCGTAGCATAAGCTTTTGCTCCTGCTGGCCGCCGTGTCCGGAGGTATGGATGTTATTAATTTTTCCATGAACAACATCAACACCGGCTTCAATAATTTTATTAATCAATTTATTGACGCTGGTTGTATTTCCAGGAATTGGGCTGGATGAGAAGATAACGGTGTCTCCGGGTTGGAGTTGTACTTGGCGGTGGGTTCCGTTGGCAATCCGGGAGAGGGCGGCCATGGACTCACCTTGGCTACCGGTACACATAATAAGAACCTCATGGGCTGCATATTCCTTGATCTCATTTGGTTCAATAAAGGTGCCTTTAGGAACCTTGATATAGCCCAGTTCAATCCCGTTAGCAATGGCTTTCTCCATGGAACGACCGAAAACGACAATCTTGCGACCGGTCTTGACAGCAGCTTCAGCTGCTTGCTGGAGACGGAAAATATTGGAAGCAAAGGAGGCGAAGATAATCCGGCCTTCAATGTTCTCAATAATTTTCATGATGGATTGACCGACCACTTTTTCGGAATTGGTAAAGGTTGGGATCTCCGCATTGGTCGAGTCAGATAATAGGACCAAAACGCCAGATTCGCCAATCGCCGCCATCCGGTGGAGGTCAGCGGGTTCTCCGACTGGGGTGAAGTCAAACTTAAAGTCCCCGGTACAGACAATCTTCCCTTGAGGAGTATGGATAACAATCCCTAGGGGCTCTGGAATCGAGTGGGTGGTGCGGAAGAAGGTGGCTTTGAGGTGTTTGAAGGGCAGCTCACTGTTGTGGTTGATTTCAAACAGTTTAGCATCCCGCAAGAGTCCGTGCTCTTCTAGCTTTCCACGGATGAGGGCCAAGGCTAAGGGTCCAGCATAGATAGGAATATTGGCTTGTTTGAGCAGGAAGGGGATGCCGCCAATATGGTCTTCGTGACCATGGGTAATGAGCAGTCCCTTCACACGGTCGATATTGTCGACGATATAGGAATAGTCGGGAATGACATAATCAATTCCCAAAAGATCATCTTCTGGGAATTTGATGCCGGCATCCACGATCAGGATTTCATCCTGGTATTCAATCCCATAGGTATTTTTTCCGATCTCACCGAGACCACCGATGGCGAAAACCCCAACCTCCTCTTTTTTTAGTTGGTAGCTCATGATGGGAACTCCGTTAATGCGAAGTTCGCGTTTTCCTTCTCATAAGCCAAGTGATTTTCGGACAAGGCTTCGATTAATTCGATGTTGTAGTTGGTGTTGTTTTCAACCAGCTGACGAGCCTGGATGCGACCTTCTAATTCAGTTTGAGCATCAATCTCGAGGTAGAGGGAACGTGTTGTTTCACGACGTGGGCTCCGGTCTTTTGTTTCTTGATAATAAACTTTAAAAATCATAAAATTCCTTTCTAGTTATTGCGCATATTCATGAGAAAAGGAAGGAGGGGGACTTTGATAAATCCGGCTCCTTCCTCTTTATACTCTTTCTCTTTTTGAATTGGAAGTAGTATTAGAATCGCTAAATTTTCTTTCGTTGCAATAATGCTGATTATATCATAAAATAAAAGGGATAATCAAGTAAGGACAGTAGAATCAGATGAAAGTTTTATCCTTAGACACCTCCAATCAGGCCTTATCCGTTGCTCTTCTAGAAGAGGGGAAAATGGTCGGGCAAGTGACCCTGGCCTTGAAGAAAAATCACAGCATCACCTTGATGCCCACCATCGATTATCTCTGCCAAGCCTGTGACTGGAAACCGACGGATTTGGAGCGGATTTATGTGGCCTATGGACCTGGGTCTTATACCGGGGTACGGATTGCCGTAACCACTGCCAAGGTTCTGGCCCAGACCCTGGGAGCAGAACTGGTGGCTGTTTCAAGTCTGCGGGCCTTGGTACCAGCTGATGTGACGGGTCCTGTTGTAGCCTTGATGGATGCCCGTCGCCAGCATGTCTATGCGGGCTTTTACCAGGATGGGGAAGTTCTGCAGCCAGAGGGTTACTATGCCTTGGACAAGGTCTTGGAGTTGATGACGGCTCAAGCTTCGGTGACCTTTGTGGGCGAAGTGGCGGCCTTTGAAGCGACGATCCTGGAAGCCTTGCCGCAAGCTAAAATCTTGCCGACCTTGCCGGATGCCCTTGTGCTGGCTCAGATATCCAAGGAGTTGCCAGTGGAGCCTCATGCTCTGGTTCCCAACTACCTCAAGCGGGTGGAGGCAGAGGAGCAATGGTTGATGAAGCAGGACTCGGTTGATGCCGGAGAGTCCTATATTCAGCGTGTATGAGTCCCTTAACCAGTCAAGAGGTCTATAGCTTTCTGAGTCAGGTCTATCCCAGTGGCTCCCCTTGGACGGAGGCTATGATTGCCCGTGATTTGGAGCGGGAGGATACCCATTTTTGGACGGTTTATCAGGGGGCGGTGCTGGCAGCCCTTTGTGTCGTCCAAGACTTGGCTGGGGAGCAGGAGATTTTGCAGCTAGGAGTCTTGCCAGCCTATCGAGGTCAGGGCTTGGCGCGTGATCTGTTGTTGTCGCTCCCCGGTGGAGAGCCCTATTTTTTAGAAGTAAGAGAATCGAATCAGGCTGCTCGCAGACTCTATGAATCGATTGGATTTGTGGAGTTGGGACGGCGGCCCAATTATTATCAGAATCCCAAGGAGGATGCTGTTTTAATGAAGGGAGACTTGCATGGACGAGAAGATCATTCTGGCCTTTGAGACATCTTGTGATGAGACCAGTGTTGCAGTTTTGAAGAAGGGGCAGCTGGTCTCGAATGTAATTGCTAGCCAGATTGAGAGTCACAAGCGGTTTGGTGGTGTAGTGCCCGAGGTGGCCAGTCGCCATCATGTGGAAGTGATTACGGCCTGTATCGAGGAGGCCTTGCAGGAGGCTGAGGTTAAGGCTGGGGACGTTGATGCTGTTGCGGTGACTTATGGACCAGGCCTAGTCGGAGCTCTTCTAGTTGGCCTGTCAGCCGCCAAAGCCTTTGCCTGGTCCCACAACCTCCCCTTGATTCCCGTTAACCACATGGCGGGCCACCTGATGGCAGCTCAGGACCAGGCGGAGCTCAAGTTTCCGCTGATGGCTCTACTGGTCAGTGGTGGCCACACCGAGCTGGTGTATGTCAAGGAGCCGGGCGATTACCGCATCGTCGGTGAAACCCGAGACGATGCGGTCGGCGAAGCCTATGACAAAGTTGGCCGTGTCATGGGGCTGACCTATCCCGCTGGTCGTGAGCTTGACCAATTGGCCCATCAAGGCCAGGATGTCTACAATTTTCCTAGAGCCATGCTGGGGGAGGACAATCTTGAGTTTTCCTTCTCAGGCCTAAAATCAGCCTTTATCAATCTCCATCACAATGCCCAACAAAAAGAAGAAGAGCTGAATCAGGCAGATTTAGCGACCTCTTTCCAAACGGCTGTGCTCGATATCCTTCTTGGGAAAACCAAGAAAGCCCTAGAGCGCTACCCCGTTGAGATGTTGGTCGTTGCAGGTGGGGTTGCTGCCAATCAAGGCCTCCGCCAACGCCTGGCCGAGGAGATTACAGACATCCCCGTCGTGATCCCTCCCCTACGCCTCTGTGGCGACAATGCTGGCATGATTGCCTATGCCAGTGTCAGCGAGTGGAACAAAAAGAACCTGGCAGGCTTGGACCTCAATGCTAAGCCTAGTTTAGCCTTTCCGAGCATGGGTGACCTCTAAAGTCTAGCATCAAAAAACCAGCTCCGTTCAAGAGCTGGTTTTTCTGAAAATTAGTCATAAGAAATGGAAGAGCCAGCTACCCAGCCGGAGGCGAGGGCGCTGGTGATGTTGAATCCACCTGTGTGGGCGTTGATATCCATAACCTCGCCGGCAAAGTGGAGGCCAGGAACCAATTTGCTTTCCAGGGTTTTGGGGTTGATTTCCTTCAAGTCCACACCACCCTTGGTCACAAAGGATTTGGCTAGGGACATTTTTCCGGTGACAGGAATCTGGAGGCCTTTAACCGTGGTTAAGAGGTGTTCCAGGTCTGCTTTGAGGATTTGCTTGATTGGTAGGTCGGCCAAGTCTTTCAGGAGAAAGAGGGCCAACCGCTCGGGGAGGAGTCCTTTAAAGACCGTTTTAGCTTGTTTGTCGCGGTTGGCTTCCAGCAGTTTAGCCAAGTCTGCCTGGGAATGATCCGGTAGCAGGTCCAGTTCCAGTCTTTCGCCGCCCTTAATAAAGGAGGACATCCGGAGCGCTGCGGGACCAGATAGCCCAAAGTGGGTAAAGAGCAGGTCATGGCGAATCTCGCGTTTGCCTAGCTTTAGGGTCACCTCGTCCAGGGAAATTCCCTGAAGTTCCTTATGAGGGAAGTCGGTGAGGATTGGACTTTCGGCAGCTTCCAGGTCCGTAATGTGGTGGTGGAAGTGCCGGGCAATCTCATGGCCAAAGCCAGTGGAGCCTGTTGACGGATAAGATTTGCCCCCGGTTGTGACAATCAAACGCTGGCAGGTCCACTCCTGGTCGGCAGACCTCAGGTGGAAGTAGTCGTCCTTTTTCTTGACCGCCACAATTTCCGTCTGGGTCAGAATGCTGGCCCCCAGTGTTTTGATTTTTTTCTCCAAGGCCTCAATGATGGTCCGCGACTTATCGCTTTTAGGAAAGACTCGCCCATGATCCTCGACCTTTAAGGCCACTCCCTCTTCTTCAAAAAAACGAATAATGTCGTGGTTGTCAAATTGGGAAAAGACGCTGTACAAAAAACGGCCATTGCCAGGAATGTTGGCGATAAGATCGTCTAAGGTCCCGTTATTGGTCACATTGCAGCGGCCGCCGCCAGTCCCAGCCAGCTTTTTACCCAGCCGCCGGTTCTTCTCAATCAGGAGGGTCTGCTGCCCATAATAGGCACTGGCAATTGTAGCCATCATGCCAGCAGGCCCACCACCTAATATAATAGTTTCAAAATGCTTCATACTGCCATTGTATCATAGGTCTCCAGAAACTTCAGATTATTTGACAGTCTAGGAGTGATGTGTTAAGATTTAGATACCAAAAAAGAAAAAGTAAAAGTACAATGAGGGTATTATGGCAATTGAGAAAACAGTACGGGAAATTGCTGAAATTGTAGGGGTCACTCGTCAAGCCGTCAATGATCGTATTAAAACTCTCCCACCTGAGGATTTATCCAAGAATGAGAAAGGAGTGACGGTTGTTACCAGGAGTGGCTTAATCAAGCTAGAAAATCACTACAAAACATCTATCTTCGAAGACGAGCCAATCAGCGAAGATGCCAAGGAAAAAGAAATCCTACAAATCTTGGTAGACGAGAAAAACGAAGAGATTACACGCCAGGAGAAGGAAATCGAACGCTTGCATGAGCAACTCAAATCCAAGGACCAACAACTCCGCACCAAGGATGACCAGATTGCAGAGAAAGACAAGCAACTCGACCAGCAACAACAACTGACCCTGATGGCCATGAATGACAAGGATAGTTTGAAACTAGAGCTAGATGCTGCGAAAAAGCAGGTAGAAGAACAGACCCATAAGGGTTTTTGGGCACGATTATTTGGACAATAAGAAAAATGAGGTTAGAAACATACTGAACCTCATTTTTTGGTGCTTTTTAGAAACAGACCTTGCTGACATAGTCTTTTAGTTTCTATTTTATTACTGTGATAGCTCGTCTTGCTGTACTTCAGTACTGTCTGCGACTTGTTGCCTCGTACTAAGAGTAAACTAAAAGACTATAAAAATCATGTTTGTGTCGACTCCAAATCAAAGCTAATCAAAAATTTCAGAGTGACAGCAGCTAATAAAAGGCAGTACTTTCCGAGGTATTGGTTTGAAAGAATAGACAAACTAAAAGCTTGTATCGGGTTGAAACTGGATATGAAGTCTAAAAGTAGATCCCTGCCCTTCTTGGCTGTTTACTAGGATATTTCCCCCTAGTTGTTGGGCTAGTTCCTGGGCAATGTAGAGGCCTAAGCCGTGCCCGCCTGTGTGGGGATTCCGAGAATTTTCTAGGCGGTAGAAGCGTTTGAAGATATGGGGTATTTCCTCGGTTGGAATTCCTGCTCCTTGATCGGTAATGGCAATTGTTAGGTGATCGAGGGTGGTCTCTCCTTCAATAGTGAGGGGAGATCCTGGAGGAGAGTATTTGAGGGCATTTTGTATTAGATTGTCTAAAATTCGATAGAGTTTCTGAGGGTGGCTCTGAATGGAAGCGGACTCAGGTGTAACTTGAATCCGAACGTCTCGACTTTCTTGTTCTATTTGCAATCGGTGCTCGGCTAAAACATCCAAAATCAGTTTATCCAAATAGACTGTCTCTGCTTGCCTAGGCTGATGTTGAAATGCTTCGACCTCGAAGGATAGATCGTCTAATTTTTCAACTAAGTGATTCAAACGCTTGGTTTGTTGAAGCATGGTTTGGAGGTAGTGAAGAATCTCATCTTCTTGGATAATTCCATCGAAAATCCCCTCGATACTGGCTTGAATGGAGGTAATAGGTGTTTTGATATCGTGCGCTAGTTGAGCAATCATGACAGCTTTTTCCTGCTCGCTTTCTTGTAAATCTTGGGCCATCGTGTTGAAGCTGTCCCCCAATTGTTGGAATTCCAAAGGAGCAGTAATGTTGACTTCTTTTTGGAAGTGGCCTGTGGAAAGAGTCTGCATTTTTTCAATAAGAAGTTGGAGTGAGGAGAGGACTTTCTGGCTAATAAGAAGACTGGGAATCAGACCTAGTAGGCTAGCTAAGGCGACAATGCTCATGATAAAGCCGATTTCTTTTTGATCAATGAGCATATAGCTAATTCCCGTAAATACGCCTAGGAGGGTAATGATAAGGGTAATGAGGGGGCCAATTAGTAAATACATTTTTAAACGCATGCTAGTCCTCCAATTTGTAGCCTAATCCCCAAACGGTAGTGATTTTTGGAGTCAATGGGGTACTGTATTTAGCTAAATCTTGTCTGAGAGCGTGGATATGGACATTGAGTGTATTGGTATCTTGGAGATAGTCTTCATCCCAGATTTTTTCATAGAGTTCAGACTTGGAAAAGACTCGTTGCTTTTGACTGGCCAAAAGCCATAGAAGGTTAAATGCCTTATTGGTCAAGTCTAGGCTATGTTGGTTAACCTGGGCTTCACGTCTGGTGTGGTTGAGCATTAAGTCCCCGATTTGAATGCTGTCTGAAGGATCTGTTTTGCCATAAATCCGCTTTAGGATATTGGTAACTCGTAAGACGAGCTCTCGTGGACTAAAGGGCTTGGTGATGAAGTCGTCTGCCCCAATACTAAGCGAGTAGATTTTATCCATTTCGGCCATTTTAGCTGTGATAAAAAGAAAGCCTTGATCTTCTTTGTCCTGCAACACTTCAGAAATAAAATCATACCCATCCATTTCGGGCATCATGATGTCGCTAATAATGAGATCGATTGGATGCTGCCGATAAAGTTTGAGTGCTTCCTGTCCGTTGTTGGCTGTGTGAACCTGATAGCCTGCTTGTATGAGGTAGCGCCGATTAATGTCGATAATCTGAGGTTCATCGTCGACTAAGAGGATTGTGTAGTTCATGAGGATCCTTTCTAGAGTGTCGGGAAATAAATATTGAAAAAGTGCTATACTTATTTTTAGTATAACACTTTTCGATATCATTCTTGAAAGGCAGCTTTTCTCTAAGATTAGTCTTCTTTTTTAGGATGTTTCATCAGTCCTAGGCCTGCAAAAAGGCTTAAAAGTCCCATGAGTCCCAGAGTAGCCGATTCTTTGTGTCCCGTTTCTGGTAGTTTTTTTACCTTAGAAGAGGTCATGGATTTCATGGGCATAGGATGGTCCGTAGACATAGACATGGAAGTTGCGGCTTGCTTCATCATCGGAGCTCCCTTGTCCATTTTCATTTGTTCCATCTTACTCTGATTCATTCGATCCATTTGTGGTTTATCGGACATATCCATTTTTTCCTTGGCTGCCAAGGAAAGCTGGACTTCTTTTTGAGCTAAGACTAGATTCATATCGCTCTTTCCATCTGTGGATCCGTACAGGACAATGGTTCCACTGACCATATTTGTTTGATTTTTTTGGAGAAAAGCAAGAAGGTCTTTCCCCATCAACCCTTTACCGGCTCCAGATAAGGCAAAGGTATAGAAATATTTTCCAGTCGGTAAGTTGTGGGCGATGGTTAAGGTCGGATGCATAGCAGATCCATTGTGAGACCACGGTGCCTTGTCAGCTGCTTTAAGAAGAAGGCGTGTCAGCATCCCATCGCCTCCAAAGGCTTCAAGAGGGATTACCTGGTTTACTCCAGCTAAGAAAGGTCCATCGACATTTGCGTGTTCCAGATAGTCGAGTGGTAGCTGAACGTGCTCTTTCGTATTGTTTTGGAGAAACTTACGGAAATCGTCTGGAGTGAGAACAGGATGGAAGCTGAGTTGAACCTGTTGACTGGCAATGATGTTGCTCAAGTCAGCCATTCCGTTGGTGGAACCATAGACGGTCACACGACCTTGGTAGTTTCTATTTGGGTTCATTTGGAGCTCTTTCAGCAGCTCAGCTCCCATTTTATTTTTGACTTCCCCATCTAAATCAAAGGAGTAAAAATAGTGATTAGCTGCCAGCTTATTGACAGGAGCCAGTGCAGGGTGCATAGCAGTCCCATTATCAGACCAAGGAGCGGCGTCTGAGGACTGCAGTAAAAGTCGCGTTAACATGCCGTCGCCACCGAAGGCCTCATAAGGAATAACTTGGTTGACACCTGCTGTAAAGGGACCGGGATGGTTGGCTGCTTTGAGGTAGGTCTCTGGTACTGAGACTTCTTGCTTGATAGCCGAGGTAACAGAGGTGGCCACCTCAGACTCACTAGCCATGTCGGTTACAGGAGGATTGTTTAGAGGCATGGTAACTTCTGTTTCAACAGGAACTTTCGGTTGAACTGCGGAGGAAACGCTCTGGTCAGCCTTAGGTTCTTCAAAATGAGCTGAAGCGACTTCTTGTTTTTCAGTAGACTGGCTAATGGTTTCCATTCCAGGAGTTAGTTCATCCGCTTGTACTTGAGGAGCTTGCCCTAATAGAAAAAAAGCGCCATTGGCAACGACGACCGACACCAATCCAACTTTAGCACGACGGAGAGACCAGGTTTTAAAGTCCTTTTTACTTGCTTGAGACATAGGTTATGTACCTCTTTTCTTTTAATTCTATAGTTAGTATAGAATACTTGTCTTAAGCAATTGTAAGCTCTTTCTTAAATAATTCTTAATTGTTGCGTCTTTTTCCAAAATAAAAATAGGTTGGGCTTAAGTTCCAACCTATTTGTTTTGGGAAGCTATAATTTTTTACGTTTGCGTTTTGTAAGCAGGCTTCCTGTTCTGTTGCTCCAGGATTAAAACGGTAACTTCCCGGCAAGGGCTCCCATGGTTTTTTGGGTTTCCTGGTCGATTTTTTCGAGAGCTTTATTGACGGCTTGAGCTGTCATGTCTGCAAGAGTTTCGAGGTCGTCTGGATCGACAACGGCAGGGTTGAAAGTGATAGCTTTCACCTTACGGTCTCCGGAGAGGGTGGCTGTGACCAAGTCTTGGGCAGAAGCACCGGTGAAGTCTTTAGCGGCTAGCTCAGCTTGTTTTTTCTCCATGTCTTTCTGCATTTTTTGAGCTTGCTTCATAATATTTTGCATATTCATCATAAGTGTTATTCTTCCTTTCTGATCAAGGGACTTCCCTTGGGGTGTGGAGAGTGTCTGTTAAGCTTCGATTGGACTTAGAGGAAGCTTTTCATCACTGTTTCAATTATAGCACGATTTTAGGTCTAGTGATAGAATGACTGTGCTTCCAATTTCCCAAAAAACTGCCCAAGGACCAGTCAACTCTTTTGGACTACGAGTAAGTTGGTTGGTCTTTTGTCTAGTGATGGGAATTCGGATTAAAAAAAGTAAGGGATTTCACCTCTTCGATGCTTAGAATTTGTTAAAAAAGCAGTATAATAAGAATAAGGAATAAATCGCCGTTTGAGCGATCAAATAGGATCGAAAATTTCCGAGCTAATCCTTTGTGATTCTTTGAACATTTGAGTAAAATAGAAGTAAAGTAAGAAAGGATACGACTATGTCAAAGAAAAAAGTTGTTATTGTTGGGGCCTCTCACGGGGGTCATGAATCCGCTATCCGTATTTTGGATAAGTATGAAAATGTAGATGTAACCATCTATGAAGCAGGGGACTTTGTTTCCTTCATGTCTTGTGGAATGGAGCTTTTCCTAGAAGGAAAAACAATCGGTCAAGACTACGTGCGGAACTTCTCACCTGAAGAATTGGAAAGCCGTGGCGGACGTGTGGTCAATAACCATCAAGTGACAGCCATTCAGCCAGAAGCAAAAACCATTACAGTGAAAAACTTGGTGGCAGGTGCTGAAGAAACAGTGGCTTATGACAAATTGATCCTTAGCGTTGGGGTTGAATCCATTGAGTTGAACTTGCCTGGTAAGGATTTGGAAAACATCTACTTGATGCACGGTTACGACTGGGCAAGCAAGATCAATGCGGCACAGCAAGATGACAGCATCCAAAATGTAGTAGTAATCGGTTCTGGTTATATCGGAGTTGAAGCGACACAAGTCTTCACCAAGGCTGGTAAATCTGTAACCCTTATCGATATGCTAGAGCGTCCATTGGGTAACTACCTCAATGCAGAGTCTACAGAGATTTTGGAACAAGCCTTTGTGAATGCTGGAGTAAACTTGCACATGGGTGCAAGTGTGGAAGCCTTCTTGGGTGAAGGACGTGTGCAGGCTGTGAAGACTGATAAGGCTGAAATCCCAGCTGATCTTGTTATTGTGGCTGTTGGGGTTTACCCAAATACAGCTTGGTTGCAAGGTCTTGTAGCTTTGGATGAGCGTGGCTACATCAAGACAGACGCTTACTTGCGGACAAATGTTAAAGATGTGTATGCGGTTGGAGATGCAACCTTGCAACCATCAATTCCTGCGAATCAGTCCTTGCCGATTGCACTGGCAACGACAACTCGTCGTTCAGCCTTCTACCTAGCAAGTACCTTGTTTGATGAGCAACCTGCGCGTGCTTACAAGGGAGTTGTTGGTTCTTCTGCTTTGGGAATCTTCGGCTACCAGTTCGCGACTTCAGGTTTGAACCAGTACACTGCGGGTCGTATCGGTTTGGACTTTGAAACAAGTTTCTATGCGGATCGTGTTCGTCCAGCCTACATTCCTGAAAGTGACAACCCAGAAGTCTTTGTGAGCTTGACCTTCCACCCACGGACTCATCAAATCCTTGGTGGTTCTGTTCTATCTCAAGCGGATGTGACAGCTCAAGGAAATGTTTTGTCTCTGGCGATTGCACAGAAATTGACCTTGGAAGATTTGGCAGAAGCTGATTTCTTCTTCCAACCTGGCTTTGACCGTCAATGGAGCTTGTTGAACCTCGCTGCTCAAGATGCTTTGGGCTATAGCCGCTTTTAATTTACCGCCAGTTAGGGAGTTCCCTAGCTGGTTTTTTTAACTTTGAGAAAAACTTTACATTTATGGGGAGTCTTGTTATAATCATCAAGTATTAAAAAATGAAAAAAGGAGATACAGTACAATGGATGTAACTTGGGGTGTAAAGTACCTTACTGAGTTTATTGCGACAGCCTTTCTACTTGTTTTGGGAAACGGTGCCGTTGCTAACGTTGATTTGAAAGGAACCAAAGGAAATAGTTCTGGTTGGGTTGTGATTGCCTTGGGCTACGGTTTGGCGGTTATGATGCCAGCGATGATGTTTGGAAATGTTTCTGGAAACCACATCAACCCTGCTTTCACACTTGGTCTTGCAGTTAGCGGCCTATTCCCATGGGCTCACGTAGCACCATACATCTTGGCTCAAGTACTTGGAGCGATGTTTGGTCAGTTGTTGGTGGTTGTAGCCTACAATCCTTACTTCAAGAAAACAACGAATCCAAATGCCGTTCTTGGTTCTTTCTCAACCATTTCAGCTTTGGATGATGGCACAAAAGAATCTCAAAAAGCTTCCATGATTAATGGTTTTGTGAATGAGTTTGTTGGATCCTTTGTTCTTTTCTTCGGTGCTTTGGCGCTTACAAAGAATTTCTTTGGTGCCGAGTTGGTTGGTAAGCTAGTGGATAGTGGTTTTGACCAAACAATGGCTGAAACAGCCGCAAGTCCTTATACAGCTGGCAGCTTGGCAGTGGCTCACATTGCTATTGGATTCCTTGTAATGGCCTTGGTTGCTGCGCTTGGAGGTCCTACTGGTCCAGCCTTGAACCCAGCTCGTGATTTGGGTCCACGTATCTTGCACTTCCTCTTACCAACAAGTGTTCTTGGTGAAGCCAAAAAAGACTCCAAATGGTGGTATGCATGGGTACCAGTGGTAGCGCCAATCTTGGCATCTATTGTTGCCGTTGCTGTATTCAAAATGATTTATCTATAAGACGATAAGGCTGTGTGGATTTGCTTCCCACAGCTTTTTGTCTGCCTTTTTATAGTATTGCTTGTCTTTTTCTTATTTTTCTTTTAAAATAACAAGAGTTATTGTGGAGGAAATGATGAGTAAAGATAGGCTTGTACCCGTACTAAAAACAAATAATCGTCGTTTAAATTTTGACTTTTATGTGGAACAAATTGGCTTCACGGTCTTGTTAGAAGACGCCGGAGTTGCCAGCTTAGGGGATGCGCAAAAAGCGCTCTGTCTAGAAATCGAAGAGTTACCTGCCAACCGAGCTTTCCAGCCGCAAGGGAAGAAGAAGCTGGATCTTATGGTTTTTCGTGTGAACAGCCCGGAATCGGTAGAAGCAGGTTTGGCTCGTGGTTTGCAATTCGATGCTCTGTATCAGGGACCAAAGGGCTGGGCTTATTTGGCGACCTCTCCTGAAGGGGATCGAGTGCTGGTTCACTCGGAAGAGTCGGTAGCTGCTCTCAATTTGGTTGATCCAGCTGACTACCCAGCTAGCTTTCAGGCGGGTCACCTCAAACTGGATCAGGTGGAATTGGAAGAATTGCGTCTCCATGTTTCCGACAAAGAAGGCTCCAAGGCTCATTACCAACGGATTCAGTGGCCGGCAAACTTGGTCTTTACAGAGGCAGAAAGCGACTATCTACAAGCAGAAGCTGGGCAAGCCTGGGATCTGTTTCAACTGCGTCTTTTTCAGGTCGATTGGAACCTGGAGCAGCTACAAAAAAACTTGGAAGATCAGGAAGTTTTTGTTCCGAAGCGGGGTAACTTCCTCCTGGCAACCGATCCCTATAACCAACTAGAATGGTGGATTCAAGCCTATGCATAAGGTGTTAGCGGACAAGGTTCAGGAACAGTTGGACCAGCAGATTTATCCAGGTGCCAGTCTGGCGCTTTATCGGGAGGGACAATGGCAGGAATTTTATGTTGGCTGGGCTGATCCAGATAGGGAGCTCGCAACCCAGCCGGGTCTGATTTATGATTTGGCCAGTGTCAGCAAGGTTCTAGGGGTTGGAACCCTAGTGCTCCAAGCCTTAAAAGAAGGTATCCTGGATTTAGAGGATCCTATCCAGAGCCAGCTGCCAGATTTTCGCCATGCCCATTTGCGAATTCTTGATCTCCTCACCCATACTTCGGGCCTAGACCCCTACATCCCCAATAGAGACAGCCTTGATCGGGCCGGTTTGACCCAGGCCATGCTACAGTTAGAGCTAGGCCCCGATAAGCGCTATCTCTATTCCGATGTCAATTACATTTTACTGGGCTTTTACCTGGAAGCTCTTTTGGGAAAAAGTTTAGAGGAATTGATCACTGCCCGTATCTGTGATCCGCTGAATCTAAGACACACCACTTATGGTCCTTGTCCAGGTGCTGTTCCGACAGTCCGAGGAAATCACACAGGCCAAGTCCATGATCCCAAGGCCCAGGTCTTGGGTCCTCACACAGGTAGTGCCGGTCTATTTTCAACCATCCCAGATCTTGAGCGTTACCTGGAAAGTCAGTTATTGGAACCTAGTGTGTACTTGGATCAAGTCCACGGCTCTGATCCAGCGAACCCCCGCAGTCTGGCCTGGCGCCGCGAAGGGGACTGGTTGGACCACACAGGCTATACCGGAACTTTCCTACTCTTCAATCGCAAACGACAAGAAGCAGTGATTTTCCTAGCCAATCGAACCTACTGGCAAGACCAACGGGCCAAGTGGATCCAAGACCGAAACGAACTTATGGATTTGATTCGTCAAGGAAAGTTTTGATACTCTTTGAAAATCAAAACTATTCGTTGTCAACTCGCTTTGCCGTACGTCTAGTACTGTCTGCAGCTCGTTTCCTAGACTATTTTTGATTTTCTTTGAGTATGAGCGTAAAGAGCGGCCGGCGACCGCTCTTTTATATATAGAAAAACCCAGGTTGGAGAATCCAACCTGGGGAGGAGGTGCTGATTAAGCTAAAGCGTCATCCATAGAAAGAACTTCGTGGAAGACCCGTTGAGTCAATTCTGTTTTTTGCTCAGGTGTGAGGTACTTGGTGTTGACACAGTAACCAGAGATCCGGACGATGACATCTTCACCAGCCATGATCTTGTCATAGACATCGGAGAGGTCCATAACGTTCAAGTTAACGTGCTGACCACCGTTTTCAAAGTAGGCATCGAGGATAGTTACCAAGTTGTCTACTTGCTCATCACGAGTTTTCCCAAGGGCCCGTGGAGATACTTGAGTTGTGAGGGAAATTCCGTCATTTGCATGGGCAAATTCGAGTTTCGCCAAAGAGTTCAAGTTTTGGAGCCAGCCACCTTTTGATTTTGGTGATGGGTTGGCACCTGGAGAGAAGAACTCAAGCTCACTTGTGTTAACAGTACCATCTTCATTGAGGAAAACACCACGGTGAACAGGAGAGTGACCTGTTTGTTTAGAGTAGGCAACGTTAGAAGTGATGGTCAAGAGGGAAACGGTAGCTTCCGCATTCTTGTATAGTTTGTGACTTGCAAGACGGCTATGGAAAGCTTCCAAGAGCCATTCTGCAATAGAGTCAACGCGGTCATCATCTTCTCCGTAACGAGGGTAATCACCAGTAGTTTCGTAATCGTAGATGTAGCCATCTTCGTCACGAATTGGTTTTACAGTTGCGTATTTAATGGCAGATAGGGAGTCAACTGTGTTGGCAAATCCACAAATACCGAATCCCATGTTTGCCCCTTGGTGGGTTGGGAGGAAGGCCATTTGTGCTGCTTCGTAGTTGTATTTATCAGTCATGTAGTGGATGATGTTGAGGGCATCCACATAGGTATCTGTGAGCCAGTCGAGGGATTCTTCGAAGTTGGCTTTAACCTTATCAAAGTCAAGGATTTCATCACGGATTGGCTCGATGTCAAAGACCTTGTAGTCTTTATGAACGTCATCGAATCCACCATTTAGTCCTGTGAGGAGGGCTTTCAAGACGTTTACACGCGCTCCAAAGTATTGGATGTTGTGGCTTTGGTTTTCATTTTCTGGATCCAAAGGAGACACACAACAAGAAATACAGCTCATTTCACCGTAACCTTCTTTGGCCATAGTTGTTACCCCTTCATACTGGATAGAAGAGTGTTTGTGGCTCATATCCATACAGTAGCGACGGAAGCTATATGGCAATTGGTCTGTCCAAAGAACAGTCAAGTTTGGTTCAGGTGAGTTGCCGATGTTGTCCAAGGTATTGAGGAAACGGTAGTCCATCTTAGTAACACGGTGGCGACCATCTGCCCCCATACCAGCCATCGAAGTTGTGATGAAGGTTGGGTCTCCAGAGTAGAGTTGGTCGTAAGCCTTGGTCCGGGCAAATTTAACAGTCCGGAGTTTCAAGACAAAGTCATCAACAAACTCTTGGATTTCAGATTCTGTATAAGTACCACGTGCCAAGTCCCGCTCTGCATAGATGTCAAGTACGATTGGAACACGGCCAAGTGATGTAGCGGCTCCGTTGATAACACGAGCTGCTGCCATGAAGGCAATGTTGGTCCATTGAATCGCTTCTTTGGTGTCCATGGCTGGGCGACGTACATCCACACCATACAAGTCACCAAGGGCTACAACATCTTTCAAAGCTTGATACTGGAGGTTCACTTCTTCACGGAGACGGATTGTTTCTTCGTCAATATCTGTAAGGGCGTTCCAGTCATCTACTTTTTCAGCCATGAGGAAGTCTGCCCCGTAAAGTGCTAAACGGGCATAAACCCCGATAATCCGTCCACGAGAGTAGGCATCTGGCAGACCGGTAACGGTGTGCGCGTGACGGGCACGACGGATGTTAGTAGTGTAGGCACGGAAGATACCGTCGTTTACGGTTGTTGCGTATTTGGTAAAGATTTCATGCAAGTGTGGATCTGGCTCATAACCGTTCTCACGCAGAGTTGTTTCCGCCATACGGATTCCTCCCTTAGGCATGAAGCTAAGGCGGAAGAGCTCAGAGTTTTGTAGACCGAAGATTAATTCGTTATCTTTGTCGATGTAACCAGCAGGGATGTCTGCGATGGAAGCGACACGGTCAGTATCCATTGGGAAGCGTGTTTCTTCATAGCCAGCCTTGGTTTCTTCGATGATTTTCTTAATGTGGAGGGAACGTTCAGTTGGTCCTGCTAGGAAGCTTTCATCGCCATCATAAGGTTTGTAGTTGGCTTGGACAAAGCGAGAGACACTGACTTTTTCCTTCCAATCAGTTCCTTTAAAGCCTTCCCAGGCTTTTGCAAAAATGTCTTGAGTGTCAACGGTTGTTTTAACGACCATTTAAGGTACCTCATTATCTTTCTAGTCTTACGACGCATAGAAAAACCAATCGATTGACCAACACGCTTATGAGACAAGTTGCTTTGTAACTCGATCGATTTTTCAGGAAGTCCGAGAACTGTTATAATTACAATTAGATTATAACACAAAGTAATCGTTTTCAATACTAAAAACACAAGCTGTAAGGGTTTTCTGATGTAATACAGTTTTCTTTGAAACAGAAATCTGTATTGATTCTGTTTTACTTCACCAAGGAGGTTAAGGGAATGCTCATTTTTCCACTTTTGGACGATCAGTCCCGCAAAATCATTCATATAGACATGGACGCCTTTTTCGCCGCCGTAGAAGAAAGGGATAATCCAGACCTAAGGGGGAAACCTGTGGTGATTGCCCGTGATCCTCGAATCACCGGTGGCAGGGGTGTTGTCTCAACCGCTAATTATGTGGCTAGACGTTTTGGAATCCACTCAGCTATGAGTGCCAAGGAAGCTTATCAACTTTGTCCCCAAGCCGTATTTATTCAAGGAGATTATCGGAAATATCGCGAGATTGGGCTCCAAGTACGGGAGATTTTTGGGCGTTATACGGACTTGATAGAACCCATGAGTATTGATGAGGCCTACTTGGATGTGACGGTGAACAAGATCGGCTCTGCCTCTGCGGTCAAGGTGGCACGGCTGATTCAGGAAGATATTTGGCGGGAGCTGCGGCTGACCTGTTCGGCTGGGGTTTCTTACAATAAATTCTTGGCCAAGTTGGCTAGTGATTACCAAAAGCCACGGGGGTTGACGGTTATCAAGCCTGGGGAGGCCTTGGATTTTTTAGCGCCCTTAGCAATTGAGAAATTTCATGGGGTTGGCAAAAAGAGTGCGGAGCGCTTACGGCAGATGGGGGTGAAAACCGGGGCGGATCTGTTAGAAATCTCTGAAACAGAGCTGATTGATCGCTTTGGGCGTTTTGGCTATGAGCTCTATCGGAGGGCTAGGGGGATCCATAATGGTCCAGTTAAGCCCAACAGGGTTCGGAAATCCTATGGTAAAGAAAAAACCTACAGTCACTTTCTGCGCCAGGCAGCAGATGTCCGCCAGGAGCTTCAGAGCCTAGCCCACAGTTTGGCTCTTAATCTGGAGCGCGAAGAGATTCAGGGACGGACGGTTGTGTTAAAAATTCGCTGGGAGAACTTTGAGACCCAAACCAAACGGGTTTCCCTAGACCGGCCTATATTTAAGGAAGAAGACTTACTAGTAGCTGCCCTAGAACTCTATGAATCGACTGAGCAGAAGGACCTGGCCATTCGTCTCCTGGGCATTACCTTGACCAACTTGGGCAAGGAACAGGAAACAGATTTACTAGCAAATAAAGAGGAAACCGCCTCGGAGGCGGACAACCCTGATTAAGAGGGGCTGTCACTGTCCGGGGCGGTTTTGTGGTTTCCGAAAAATTCAGCTAGGTCGGCTTCTGTCAAGCCGATCAGGGGATCAATCGTATCCCAGTTTTCCGTAGTGAGTTGGTATTGGACCAAGTCAGGGCTTGCTTCTTCCACAGTTTTCACAGACTTATCCACAGACTTGTGGATATCTTGTGGATAAGCTGTGGAAAACCTTGAGGAAAGATAGGTCTGGCGCTGGGTTCCTTCGTTTTCCACAGCATAGGTATAGGCTGTGGATTGTCCCAAGAGAATTAGCTTGCTTTTGGCGCGGGTAATAGCGGTGTAGAGGAGGTTGCGTTGCAACATCCGGTGGTTGGCCTGGGTTAGGGGGAGGATGACCACTGGGAATTCACTTCCCTGGGACTTGTGGATGCTCATGGCATAGGCCAACCGAATCTTATACCATTCCTTGCGAGGATAGTTGACCTCGCTACCATCGAAGTCCATGCGGATTTCATCCTGGTCGCTGTCGCTATAGCGGGCTGGAATGAGCTCCGTGATCGTACCGATATCGCCATTAAAGACATTGGCTTGGGCATCGTTGACCAGGTGGATGACCTTGTCACCCAGGCGGTAGTGCTGATCGGTGGCTTCAAAGCTTTGTTGGCCTTTTTTGGCAGGATTGAGCAGGTTTTGCATGAGCTGATTGATGGCATCAATGCCGGCAACACCCCGATACATGGGAGCTAGGACCTGGATGTCTGGCGCTGCAATACCACTTCTCAGCGCTGCCCCCACGATTTTTTCAATCATTTCTGGAATATGTTCCGCTGAAGTTTCAAAGTAGGAGCGGTCGGCTTTTTTGAGGGGAAAATCAGCGGGTAGCCGTCCGTTTTTGATGTCATTGGCCAGGTGAACAATGGTTGAGTCTTCGCTTTGGCGGTAGATTTTTTCCAGATGGATTTTGGGGATGCTTTCCACTTCTTGCAAATCCGCCAAGACCTGTCCGGGGCTGACGGAAGGGAGCTGGTCGGCATCACCAACCAGAAGAATTTTTGTATGGCTGGCTAAATTTTGGAAGAGCTGGTTGGCTAACCAGGTGTCGACCATGGAAAACTCATCCACAATGATAAAGTCTGTATCTAAGGCCTCTTCTAGATGACTGACTTCATCATCGGCCACCATGCCCAAATGGCGGTGAATGGTAGCTGCGGGGAGGCCGGTTAATTCATTCATCCGGCGGGCAGCCCGACCGGTTGGGGCGGCTAGTAGGATGGGGATGTCTTTGGCCTCAAGGTTGATTTTGTGAAGCTTGGCGTAGACCGAGATAATCCCATTTAAAACGGTTGTTTTCCCCGTTCCAGGACCACCGCTGAGGATAAAAATCGGTTCCTGAATGGCTTGGATGATGGCGTTTTTTTGAACCTGGTCGTAGTGAATTCCCAGTTCTTCCTCGACCGCTGCGATCAGTTCTGCTAAGTGGTCCGTATCCGCTTCAGATTCCTTTTGATCCCGGGCTTCTAAGAGGCGGAGCAGGTGGTTGGCAATGCCTTCTTCGGCAAAGAAGAGTGAATTGGTAAAAATCTTGGTACCAATGTTCTGGATTTTATCTTCCTCCAACAGTCTGGTTAATTCCTGGGCAATGATTTGAGGATCAAGAGGCTCTTGCCGAGCCTCTTCCAGTAAGACCAAGGATTTTTCCAGTAGGAGGGCAGCTTCGATATAGGTATTGCCTGATTCTAGGCAGTATTGGAAGAGGCTGTGAATAATTCCAGCTCGAAAGCGTTGGGGGGAGTTGGTTTCAATCCCTAAGCGCTCTGCCACTTGGTCGGCAATGACAAAACCGACCCCTCGGATATCCTCGACCAGTTGGTAGGGATTTTCCTGAATAACCGTTAGGGTTTCCTCTTGGTAGGTGTCATAAATTTCGAGGGCCAGGCGATTGGGGATCCCTAAATCGGCTAGGCGGGCCAAGGCCTGCTCCAAGCCATAATTGATTTTCAAGGTTTGAACCAGGGCCAGGCGGTTGGCCTTGGATAATCCCTTGACTTCTTCTAGCCTTTGAGGCTGGTTGAGGATTTCATCGATGGGATTGTCTGAAGAATAAATGTCTAAAATTCGTTTGGCAGTCTGTTTCCCAATCCCCTTAAATTGAGGCCCGGAAAAGAATTTGACCAGTCCTTGTGGACTGGGCTTTTCCCGCTCATAGCGGCTGGTTACCACCTGTTCTCCATAACGGGGGTGCTGGACCAGTTGGCCATAAAAGCGATAGGAGCTGCCTTCTACAATAGTGGCAAAAGTGCCGGTAACAATGATTTCGAAGCCGGCATAATCCGAATCGGTGTCTTCTAAATCCACGAGGAGGATCTTGTAAAAGTTACTTTGGTTTTCAAAAATAAGGCGGTCTACACGACCAGAAAAGTAGTGTTCCATGTGCTTCCTTGTCATTTAAAGATAGTTACAGAGGCTTTCATACTCTTTCTATTTTGCTTCACACGTCGTTAGCTTCGCTAGTTATGCCTGCGTCTCGCTACTTAGTTTGCATTCAAAATAGTTTGAGTCATGATTTTAGATTGGAAGTAGTATAAAAAAGAGGCCGGAGTCAAAAATCCTGGCCTCATTCATTCTCTTTAATAGATTATTCATGGAGTAGTTTGAAGCTATTTACGGGCCAAAAGCGTAGAACAACTTCGCCTGTAATTTGCTCGGCTTTAAAGGTTCCGACATCGCGGCTGTCTTTGGAGACAATGCGGTCATCTCCCAGCAAATAGTATTCATTGTCTGGGACAGTCACCTTGAAGTCGGCTTGTCCTTCACGGTTAACGGTGAAGGCTGGTGAGGCCTGAGCCAGGCTCTGGAAATATTTGCTGTAGGAGTAGGTGTTTTGCAGTTTGTCGGCTTGGAAGGCTGCCTTGTAGTCAACTAGGTAGGCTTCGTCGACTTCTTTCCCGTTGATGTAGAGGGTGTCCTGTTTGAACTCCACTTCATCGCCGGGCATGCCGATAACCCGTTTGACGATTTTCTTTTCCTTGTCATTTTCGTCGTTTTCGGTCGCCACCACGATATCAAAGCGGTCAATCTGATTTTGGTTAAAGACAATCAGGTGTTGGCCTTCTGCCAGGGTTGGATCCATGGAATGGCCTTCTACGCGAACAGCCTGCCAGAAAATCAAACGGGAAAGTACAATTCCCCCAAGTATGATGATAAAGAGGAGGGTTTCAAAAATCTGCCGTGCACGGCCGTGTTTTTTCTTTTGATTTTTAGCGATTCTACTTGCCATAGTTGTCCTTTCTAGTCCTTAGCCTGTCAACAGTCTTCTAACAGACCTAGCTCTTCGTAGTTTTTACAAGTAAGACCTATTGTATCATATTTTACATCTTTTTCCGTCAGTGAACTGAGCTCCTTTTGACAAATGACAAGGCTCTTCCTTTCTGCTATAATGATGAAAAGGTGATATTATGGCAAATTTAAATCGATATAAATTTTCTTTTGGAAAGAAAACTCTAACATTAACAACAGAATACGACAACCTCTTTATGGAAGAGATTGAGCGTCTGGCGCAAGAGAAATACCAGGCTCTCAAGGAACAGATGCCCAAGGCAGACGATGAAACCCTGGCGATCCTGTTGGCAATCAATACCTTGTCCGTTCAATTGAAACGGGAAGTGGAGCGTGCCCAGGAAGATCAGGAAGCAGCGAAGTAGGTGCTCTTATGCTTGATCTAGTCCTTCTTTTGCTGCTAGTTTGGAACTTTTATTTAGGTTACCAGCGGGGGCTGGCCCAGCAACTTGGCCAGGCAGTCCTCTTCTTGATTTCCTTTATCGTCGCATCCTTGACTTATGGCCAAGCGGCCCAGTTTCTGAGTCTCTGGATTCCCTATGCCAATCCGGTTCGTGGCAGTCAGGCCCTCTTTTTTGAGTCGGGCATTTTGTTTGATTTGGATCAGGTTTTTTATAGTGGTCTAGGCTTTCTGCTGGCCTTTAGCCTGGTTTGGCTTCTTGGACGCATTTTTGGGACCTTCTTCGTCTTTTTCCCTTGGAAACGGACCTGGGATAGCCTGCCAGCCTCACTTATATCTGGCGGCCTATCCCTGCTTCTGACCTGGTATCGGGTGGAGATGGTGCTCTTTATTTTGGCGACCGTCCCCCTTCCCATGGTGCAAGACCTGCTTAGTTCCAGTTTTTTGGTGCAATTTATGATGAATCTCTCCCCATTTAGCCGCTTGCTTTTACGCCAACTTTGGGTGACTAGCGTTTTGGGAAGTTTGTAAACAAGATGGAAGAGTTTGGTGACAGGCTCTTTCTTTTTAGATTTTTGGAGCAAATTTGAAACAAGTAGGGGTGGGCTACACCCTTAGGCTATCAGAGTTAGTCACTGTGATTACCCTCTTGTAGGATATGGGAATACTAATGATGACGGTAGTAAATAAAATGAAGAAAGGAAGTCTATATATTCTTTCTCAAATGTGGTTAGATCTATAAATGACTATATTTGGTTATATTTTATATAGCAGAAATGATGAATTTAAAAATATATGAAAGTTTGGAGTTTTCAGAAGTCAAAAGCGCCTTTGCCACCTATTTACGGACGGTAGAGGGGCAGAAGACCTTAGCGAATCTGGAACCCATGACCCAGCAAAAAGAGATCCAGCAAGCCTTTGATCAGTTGCGGGATATTGAAAGCCTTGGCACCGCAGGTTATAGCCTGCCTATGCCCAGTCTCGGGGATTTGACCCCTAGCTTGAAACGCCTACAGGTAGAGGCGGAATTAAACCTGGATGATTTTCAAGACATTAAGGCGCTTCTAAGAGCCAGTCAGGTGCTTAAAGATTTTTACCTAGACTTAGAAGATGTTAGCCTCCCGCACCTGGCTGTTTATTTTGAAAACTTGGAGACCTTCCCGCAATTCCAGGGTGCCTTGCAGGCCATCGCTGATAACGGGACGATTGAGGACTTTGCCAGTGAGGACTTGTTGCGGATCCGCCGCCGTTTGCGCCAGGCCGATCGAGACTTGCGCCAGACCATGCAGGAGTTGCTCAAGAAGAAGGCAGACTACCTGGCAGATCCGCTCTTTGCTAGCCGGAATGGCCGCCATGTCTTGCCAGTCAAGCAGAGCTTCCGCAACCGGATCCAGGGGATTGTCCAGGATATTTCTGCGACCGGGAACACGGTCTACATTGAACCGCGTGAGTTGATCCAAATCAATGAAGACATTGCTGGCCTTGAGGCAGAAGAGCGTTACGAAATCCGGCGCATTCTCAGAGAACTGGCCACCCTTCTCCGTCCCCAGGTCCAGGCCTTTCAAAACAACCATTGGCTCTTGGGGCATTTTGACTTCTTGGGGGCCAAGTACCAGTACATGCGAGATCGGGATGCCCATATTCCGACCATTTCGAGTCAGAATGATATCCGCCTGCTCCAAGTACGCCATCCCCTCTTGGAAGAGCCTGTAGCCAATGATCTGCACTTTGGGAAGGATTTGACCAGTATTGTCATGACCGGTCCCAACACCGGGGGAAAAACCCTGATGCTTAAGACCTTGGGCTTGGCTCAGTTGATGGGGCAGGCTGGTCTACCGATTCTTGCGGCCGAGGGCAGTCGGATTGGGCTTTTTGATCAGATTTTTGCGGATATTGGGGATGAACAGTCGATTGAGCAAAGCCTATCGACCTTCTCCAGTCACATGACCAATATTATCCAGATCCTCCAGCAAGCCGGTCCCTTTTCACTTGTTCTTTTTGATGAATTGGGAGCAGGGACGGACCCGCAGGAGGGGGCGGCCTTGGCCATCGCAATTTTAGAAGATCTCCGCTTACGGGGCATTAAGACCATGGCCACCACCCACTACCCAGAACTCAAGGCTTATGGGATTGAGACCCAGGCGGTGGAAAATGCCAGCATGGAGTTTGATACCTTGAGTCTACGCCCAACCTACCGCTTTATGCAGGGCGTACCAGGCCGCTCCAATGCTTTTGAAATTGCCAGACGCTTAGGCTTGGCAGAGGTGATTGTGGACCAAGCAGAGGGGCAATTGGACCAAGACCAGGATGTCTCACGGATTATTCAACGCTTGGAAGACCAAACCCTGGAAAGTCGCCGACGCTTGGAAGCCATTCGCGACTTGGAACAAGAAAACTACAAGCTCAATAGGGCTCTGAAAAAACTCTATGTGGATTTGGAACGTGGACAAGAAGCCGAGTTAAATGAGGCTCGGAAAGAGGCTCAGAAGATTGTAGCCAAGGCCACCGAAGAGAGTGAGCAGATTCTGAAAAACTTACAAGCAGGCGCGGAACTCAAGCCCCACCAAGTTATTGAAGCCAAGGCGAAGCTGAAGGAGTTGGCACCAGAAACAGTCGATCTGTCCAAAAATAAGGTGCTCAACCGGGCTAAAAAGAAAAAAGCTCCTAAGGTCGGGATGGAAATCCTGGTTAGCCAATATGGGCAGCGGGGCAATCTGGTTCGGCGCTTGAAGGACGGCCGTTGGGAGGCCCAGGTTGGTTTGATGAAGATGACCTTAAAAGAGGATGAGTTTGAAGCGGTTGGCAAGGAAGCGGCTGCCGAGAAGCCAGCCTCTCGGAAGGTCTCAACGGTTAAACGCAGCAAGAGCCGAGGAGCCAAGGCTCGCTTGGACTTGCGGGGGAAACGTTATGAGGAAGCCATGGAAGAATTGGATGCCTTTATTGACCAGGCCCTGCTGAATAACATGGCCCAAGTGGATATTATTCACGGAATTGGGACTGGAGTGATCCGTGAGGGGGTTCAGAATTACCTGCGCCGGAATAAACAGGTCAAGTCCTTTGCTTATGCGCCACAGAATGCTGGAGGGTCAGGAGCGACCATCGCAATTTTTAAATAAAACTTTTTTATCGAAGGTTAGTGCGGATCTAGTATCGGAATCGGGAATCAAATTCTGTCATTATTTTCGAAATTGGTGTAAACTAGTAGCAAGAACAAAAAAAGGAGCTATTGATATGGTACAAAGTGTGACTGATGCAAATTTTGTTGAAGAGACTCAAGAAGGTCTTGTGTTGATTGATTTCTGGGCGACTTGGTGTGGTCCTTGCCGCATGCAGGCTCCAATCTTGGAACAATTGGCAGGCGAAGTTGATGAGTCTGAATTGAAGATCGTGAAAATGGATGTTGATGAAAACCCAGCAACTGCGCGTGAATTCGGAATTATGTCCATTCCAACTTTGATGTTTAAGAAGGACGGAGAGGTTGTGAAACAAGTAGCCGGTGTGCATACTAAAGAACAATTGAAAGAAATGATGGCATCACTTTAAGTGGTGTTTGGGAAAGCCTGGGACTCGGGCCGGAGTGGTTGGAGTCTCAGGTTTTTGCATATTTAAAATTGGTTAAAATTGACAAAGGGGCTTTTTTAGTTTAAAATGGAGAAGTCAGTTTTTTTAGAGAGACTCCAGTCTTTCTAAAATTAGAAAGGAAGTCTGTATATCTTTTTCAAATGTGGTTTAATCTTGTCGAGGACTATATTTGATGATATTTTATATAGCAGTAGACATGTTAGAGATTTTAACGCAAGTCGATTCGTTTGTATGGGGACCACCCCTTTTAATTTTATTGGTGGGAACAGGGATCTTCCTTAGTTTCCGCTTGGGCTTATTACAAGTTCTCCAATTGCCTCATGCCTTGAAATTGATTTTTAAGGCCGATGACAAGGAGGGCGAAGGAGATATCTCGAGCTTTGCAGCCTTGAGTACGGCCCTGGCAGCGACCATTGGTACAGGTAACATTGTTGGGGTGGCGACAGCCATCAAGATGGGAGGGCCAGGTGCCCTCTTCTGGATGTGGGTAGCAGCCTTTTTCGGGATGGCGACCAAATATGCAGAAGGGGTCTTGGCCATTCGGTATCGGGTGAAAGATGAAAAGGGGTCAGCCTCTGGTGGACCGATGTACTATATCGTTAATGGTATGGGTGAGAAATGGCGGCCCTTGGCCAATTTCTTTGCAGGTGGAGCCGTTTTAACAGCTCTCCTATCGACCGGAACCTTTACCCAGGTATCATCGATTACGGATTCGATTAAGACTGGTTTGGGGATTGGCTCAGAGGTAACCGGCCCCATCTTGACCGTCTTAGTAGCCATTGCTATTTTTGGAGGAATTCAAAGTATCTCCAAGATTTCAACAGCTGTGGTGCCCTTTATGGCCTTGATCTATGTACTTGCTGCTGGAACTATTCTGGTTGTGAATGCGGATCAATTATTGCCAACTCTGGAGCTGGTTGTCAAAAGTGCCTTTAGCCCAACAGCAGCCCTAGGAGGCTTTGCTGGAGCGACGGTACGAACAGCCATTCAAACAGGGATTGCGCGTGGAGTCTTCTCGAACGAATCCGGTATGGGAAGTGCTCCGATTGCGGCAGCCGCAGCGAAAACCGATTCTCCTGTGGAGCAAGGCTTGATTTCTATGACCGGAACCTTCATTGATACCATTATTGTGTGTAGTCTAACCGGTTTGTCAATCTTGATTACCGGCACTTGGACTGGTGATGCTAATGGAGCTAGCTTGACCCAGGCGGCCTTTGGAACCGTCTTCGGTGACTTTGGAGCGATTCTTTTGATGCTCTTTTTGGTTCTCTTTGCTTTTACAACTATTATTGGCTGGAACTATTATGGCGAACGTTGCTTTGAGTTTCTCTTTGGCTTGCGCTTTATTTGGATTTACCGTGCGCTCTATGTGGCCTTTGTGTTCCTTGGAGCCTTCTTGACAGTCGATGTAATCTGGTTGATTGCAGACATTGTTAACGCCCTCATGGTACTGCCAAACCTCATCGCTCTTCTGGCGCTGAGCCCAATTGTCGTTCTGGAAACCAAAAAGTACTTAGAGAAACAAAAAAACTCTAAAGAGATTTAGTAGTAGAAGGGAGTGGGATAGAACTAAGATGAAAAAAATTAGTTTATTCGCTTTCTTAGTTTTAGAGGTGCCCTGAAGCAATTTCTAGTGGTAAGGTGATTTGATTTGCGTTAGTCAGAGGGTTTTTTATACGAAAACTTCCTAAAAAGGTGCAAAAAATCCTCTCTTATAATAGAATAAGAGTGAATTTTTTGCTTGTGGATGGTTAGCTCGCTTCTAACCGTCCTTTTTCTTTTTGTCTTGCCTGTTGGTAGGTTTGATGAGTACTTAAGAGATAATAGGCTAATTTTAAGATGTGATGGGCGATGGCAATGGTGGCTTTCTGTGGTCCTCTTCGTGATTTTAATTGACAGAATCGTTGTGCTATAGGAGAGGATTTCTGTCGCCTTGCGGCATAGACAGATTGGCAAAGGCAGCGTTTCAAATAGGCATTCCCAGGCCTGATTCTGGTGCTGCGTTTCTTACCCGCACTTTCATTATTTCCAGGACAAAGCCCTGCCCAGGAAGCTAAATGACCAGCTGTTGGGAATTGACTCATGTCAGTACCAACTTCTGCGATAAAGACAGAGGCTGTTAGTCGGTCTATGCCTGGAATAGAGTCTAAAATTTCCATTTCCTCTTGAAACTGAGTCAGGTAGCTGTCAATTCGTTCCTCCAAGAGCTGGATTTCCTCCTGATAATGATCATAAATACGAAGAGCTTGTTTGAGCCTAAAGCGATGATGCTCTGAGAAATAACCGTCTAGTGCCTTGAGTAGGTCTGGTACTTTCTTCTTCAAGCTGGTGTACACTGCCTGTCGGACACTTGTCGCATTGATTTCCGCCTCATCACACAAAAGCTTCATCAAGTTCCGACCAGAAGTTCCCATGATATCCTCAATATAAGTGCTCAACTTAATGCCAGCTGATTGTAGAATCTTGTGAATGCGATTGACTTCTCTAGTTCGGTCTTCCACCACATATTTGCGTAGTCGCGTTAATTCTCTCAACTCTTGAATGGTTTCGTCTGGTACAAAGCTTTTAGGAAGCAAGCCAATTCTAGTCAATTTGGCAATCCAAAAAGCGTCTTTCTTGTCTGTCTTATGCCCAGGAATGGCCTTCATGTGAGCAGGATTGGCTAAAATGAGCTCAAAATCTTGACACAAGGCATGCCAAACCGGTTTCCAGTAAATCCCAGTACTCTCCATACCAACAACCTCAACTTCAAATTGGCTGAGAAAATCGTGGCAATCCTTCAAACCACTGGTTGTTGTGTCAAAACGTGCCTCCTCACGCTTAGGGCGAGTTGACGTAAGTGAGCCATGCAAGACACAGACGACAATATTTGATTGGTGCACATCAATACCAGCACAGGACTTGTATAAGATGTCCATAGTTTGTCCTCCTTTATCAAATAAAGAGAGCTTATCTACTGAAAAACGTGTCGTATTTTTATACTCATGCTCAAGGCGATAATGGTGGGTACTCGTCAGTAGAGTTGATTAGTTTGTCCCTCGGCGATTGGAGCCAATAAAGTATCAACCACAAAGCCCTCACTAGGATTATACACCTAATGAGGGCTTCGTGGTTAGTTTTCATATCTGGTGGGTGATGGCAAAGCCATCATGGACGTTTGTCCCAGCCTCTTATCTATAAAATAAAGTTCAGAAAAGTCTCAATAGTGCCACTTTCATACATGATGTATAATCCAAGTGAAATGAATACTAAGGGCACAATGATTCGCTCGTATTTTTCAATTGTTTCGAATATTAACGGAATAGAAGATAGCACCCGACTAAGCTCGCAAAAGATAATTATGCCGATTGCAAATACAAGCAACGCCACGAGGGTCTGTGACCAATCTAACGAAGCAAAATAAGGTATATAGATACCTAAATTATCTCCGCCAGACGCAATTGTCAGCAATGTAACTGTCCAAAACAGTTGATTTGCCTTGCTTTGTTCTAATCTTTCAATAATTTCTTCCTCTTCCTTACCTTCTCCAACAATTGCAAAGCGAATCCCTAAATAGATAGGGATTAAACCAAGTAATCCAACCATCCATGCTTCAGGCACGAAATTGACGATATAAGCAGCAACTAAACTCACCCCTATAAGTAAGCCAGTGCCTAGATATTGACCTGCATAAATATGCCATTTCTGTTTATTCTGTGATAGCTGTGCAAATAAAATAATTAAAATGATTAAATAATCGATACTGGTGGAAATATAAACACCAATAGCAGATATGATTGTCTGTCCCATAAAAAAACCTCCTGTATTAGTCAGTAATAAATCAGCAGATTTTAGGAGAGCATAGACACATTAATTTAGCTATCGCTAATGGGTAATATCGAACGTAGGAAAGCATTTTACTCCTCCTCAAAACATAGTTACAAAGTAATTTCTAACTGGAATTCGGTGACTACTTCCACGTAAAGTATAACCCACTATACTTTACTTCGTAAAGATGGGCTCTCCGAGGGATCTTGCAGACAGCTATTTCGGATCTTTTGAGCCGAGTATCAGCGCACCTATATGGTGCAATTAGCTGATATAGTCATTTGACTTCAAAATAGTATACAATAGCATCTATTATAGATCTTCCCTCTCTGAGATACTCTGCCACCGCTTTCTTTAAATTAGCCCAGCTTTTCTCAATGGGATTTAACTCTGGAGAATAGGGTGGAAAAGGTAGAAAAATATGTCCGTTACTTATTGACAACTGGTCTAACATCTTTTTAGGGTGAAAGCTAGCATTATCCATTACAATCAGATGAGGTCTATCTAGAGAAGGCACTGATGATTCTTTGAACCATTTGACAAAAAAATCACTGATCATACTACCTTTATAAACCATGGGAGCAATAAACTGATTCCCCACTTGTCCTGAGACAATGGATATTCGTTCAAAGCGGCGACCACTAACTTGAGCATAGACTTTCTCTCCCTTTGGTGCACGGGCTCTTGATCGATAAAGATAGGTATCTATACCAGTTTCATCAATATAAACAACTGGTAAATCAGATAAGACCTCAAGAGAATCCTTGTATTGACGAACTTTTTCTGAATCCTGTTCTCTATAGCTAGTTGTTTTTTTTAAAAGTGATACCTGTCCTTTTTAAGGCTCGCCAAATAGTACTAGGTGTACAAGAAAATTCTTCTGCGATCTCTTTTAAAAAAGCATCTAGGTGTTTCTTAACAAACTTCTCAAGCTTATCTAATGGAATTTTTTTAGCTTTAGAGATTCTCTGTTTCCGATTCAAATGACCTTGTTCTTTTAATTGTTTTTCCCATATATAGAGAGTATTTGTGCTGATGTTAAATAATTTAGCTGTTTCTTTACGTGTGTGTCCTTCTTCTACATAGGCTAAAACACGTTTTCTAAAATCAATTCCGTATACCATATCACTAGTATAGCACATACTATTTATATCTCAAGTAACTATAATATATGAGAGTGAGACAGAACTAAGATGAAAAAATTTAGTTTATTCGCTTCCTTAATTTCTACCATTTGTCAACCATTTTTCTAAAAATTAGCCAATTTATTTGGCAGAGTGGTGCCTGCTGAGCCTAATTGGCAAGCGAAGAGAAGGGGATTTTGTGTCAAGGCCTTGAGCGTCAGCGTGCCTTTACACGGAATCCCTCTTCAAAAAGAGTACACTGAAACAGCACCTTGACTTTCAAATTTTTCGCAAGGTGCTATAATGGCATGGCACAATCCTTCTTTATCGATTTTTTGCAATATTATAGTCGTAAAGTTTATTGTGCGTTATGAGGTAATGAATCGTTAGAATGAGACGATGCATAGAGGCAATCACATGTGGCTTAGTTGAAGTCGCTTGTGATTGCTTTTTTCGTTTCTCATAACAGTCCGCAATATGGACTGTTTTTGCTTAGGTGGTGATCATATGACGGAACTTTATTTGGAAAAGTTGACGAAAAGGTACTGAGATGGTTCTCTTGTCTTAAAGGGGATTACATTGAAGCTACAGCCAGGTCAGTTGACAGCTCTAATTGGAAAAATGGTGCGGGGAAATCCACTTTACTTGGTTTGATACAGGGGCACTTAGTTTCTACGAAAGGATCTATTAGACTTCCTGCAAAACAGTGACAGAACCTGAGATTTATCGGAGTCATCACTTGAAAAAGACTGAGTTACAAAATGTTTCAGTGTGGTTATGCGATCTAATACATTAGTTCCGCAGGAAGTCTAATGATCAGCTTATTGTAAATATTTCTTTCAAAGGAGTTAGACCAGAGTTGCTTAGAAAATTGTAGGAACTGAATCAAGCAGCATTAGGAGAATTTCTACTTGTTAAAGAGGCTTGTTTAAAAGAAGTTCTGATGTTGTTGAGATATTCCATAATCAAGGGGGATTTGGAAGGATTTCAGCTGAAAAAGGAGGGATACAATGAAGAGAACTCCTTTCGGACTGGATTTCACTACTATTATTAGATTTTTTAGCGATGGAATTAGCTTGGCTGCAAATTATTTTTTCTTTGTTGAGTGGTTATCAGTTTCAGTCCGGGACAGCTAGTCTGGTCACAGGCTTTGTCTTGATTCTTGTAACAAGGAATGCCTTTGCTTGGAGTTTTCAGCTATCGCTCCTAGTACTTCTAGTTCTATCTTTGTTGTTATACGTTTTAGCGAGCGTTTGCCAAGCTTATTTTTTGAAGCGCATTGCAGGCGACTTGTTTGTGAATGAAGGACGCTAGCGGAGTATACAAAAAAACCTGATCCTAATGAACAGATCAGGGTTTTTTGGTATTAGCTATTTTTTCTCCAAGCGTTCCATTCTGCATAAGCAGTGTAGAGAACGTCGGTTGAGGAGTTAAGGGCAGTTTCACAAGGGTCTTGGATAAGTCCGATGATGAAGCCGACTCCGATAACTTGAGCGGAGATATCTCCAGAGATTCCAAAGAGGCTACATGCTACCGGAATTAAAAGCAGAGATCCACCGGTTACACCAGATGCTCCAGCAGCTGAAAGTGCGGCAACAAGAGAAAGAAGAAGCGCAGTTCCGAAGTCAACTGGAATACCAAGAGTATGAACCGCTGCAAGAGAAAGAATGGTAATGGTAATCGCAGCTCCACCCATGTTGATGGTTGCACCAAGTGGGATCGAGATGTTATAAGTGTCTGGATCCAATCCAAGTTCTTCAGACAACTGTAAGTTTACAGGGATGTTGGCAGCAGAGCTTCGAGTAAAGAAGGCTGTTACACCACTGATCCGAAGCGTTTTAAGCACGAGTGGGTATGGGTTTTTACGCATCATCACAAATCCAATGATTGGGTTGATGATAAGGGCAACAAACAAGTTGGTTGCGACAATGACGAGGACTAATTGTCCGTAGCCAAGAAGTGCTTCGATCCCTTGATCAGAAATAGATTTGAAGACCAAACCGAGGATCCCGAAGGGAGCGAGGTTGATAACCCAAGCTACAACAGTCGAGGTAACGTCTGCAACTGTTTCGAGCAAGTCCTTGCTTTTTTGGCTGGCTTTACGCATTGCCATACCGAAGAGGCTAGCCCAAGCCAAAATACCGATGTAGTTGCCATTAGCGATGGCGCTAACAGGGTTTTCAACGATATTGAGCAAGAGGTTACGGGCAACTTCCGCAAGACCACTTGGTGGTGCGATATCCGTGGCCGCATTTGCTAGTGTTAAGGTTGTTGGGAACATGAAGGAAGCAATGACAGCAACCAAAGCAGCAGCAAACGTGCCAAATAGATAAAGCACAACGATAGTCTTCATATTAGACTTTTTGCCTTCTTTTTGTTTAGAGAGGGCATTGGTAACAAGGGTAAATACCAAAAGGGGAGCGACCGCTCGCAAAGCCCCAACGAAGACATCTCCGAGGATTCCGATGGCTGACCAAGAAGGAACAACAAGGGCTAGGGCCAAACCAATGACGACGCCGATGACAATTCGCTTGATCAGACTGACTTTATTCCAAGCCTGAATATAACGTTTCATGACTGAAACCTCCTTATTTTGATTTTAAATAGTCTACTATAAGAAAGCCTTGCTGTCAATGCGTTTGACCGCTTTTTCGGCAAAAAGTTCGGAATTTTTCTAATTTTTCATTCAATTTTAAAAAAACTTATTGAGATCATCAAATGAATTGATGATCTCAGGAGTAAAAGCAGGGATATTTCTGTGTTATAATAGGGAAAAGGAGAGCTATGCAAAATTTACTATTACGAACCCTGGAGAGGGTTCAGTGGGAGGAAGTGCTGGACAATTTTATTTCGAAAGGTATCTCTCTTCTCCTGCTGTTTATTCTATTTTGGATTGGGAAGAAGCTGATTCATGCTCTAGTTCATCGCTTGGTTGCTCCTTCCCTGCTGCTTGTGCAAAGTAATTCGGCTAGGAAAGAGACTCTTTTGCATTTGATTGACAATATGCTCAATTATGCCCTCTACTTTCTGCTGATTTACTGGACCTTGTCAATTCTTGGTTTACCGGTATCCTCCTTGTTGGCTGGAGCTGGTTTGGCTGGAGTTGTTGTCGGTTTGGGTGCCCAGGGCTTTTTGTCAGACATGGTCAATGGCTTTTTTATCTTATTGGAGCGGCAGTTGGATGTTGGGGATTATGTGATTCTCCCCAATGGTTCGGGCAAGTTGTCGGGCACGGTTGAAAATGTCGGGATTCGGACGACCCAGGTTCGGGATGGGAATGGAACCCTCTATTACATTCCTAATCGTCAGATTCTAGTTGTCAGCAATCAGTCGCGGGGGGAGGTTTCGGTTACCTTGGATCTGCCCCTTTTACCGGGAACGGATTTTGACTTGGTGGATCAGGTGATTGCCCAGGTCAATCAGTCGCAATTGCAGACCCTGTCTCAATTAGAGGGGCAGCCCAAGGTTCTTGGGGCTCAGTGGATTCGAAGTGAGGGCTTTGTCTACCGGATTTCAGTTCCCATTCAACAGGGCCAGGATTCAGGGGTTGTCTATCCCTTGTATCGCTTGTACCAGGATGCCCTCAAAGCGGCTGGTATTGAGTTGGCTAGTTCTTCCAGCTCCAGCACACAGAATTAAGGAGGTGAGGCCCTATGTCGGAGAAGAAGGCCTTAAGATCCCAGCCCTATTGGATCTGGATTTTTAGCTTGGTGGGCCTGAATCTGTTCCTACTAGCGGTTCTGGCGGGCCTGCTCTTTTCTTATCTGGGTTTAGCTCGGGACAATGAGCAGTATGCGCGCCTTTTAGGTTTGAACCAAAAGGACGAGACAGTTATCGAGCAAGAACTGAATAAATCACGGCAATTTGTCACGGGGGAACGGGTAACGGTCAAGGTCATTGCGCGTGATCCAGAGCAGGAAATGTGGGATGATGCGACGGGGACAGCGGTGGTGGTCGACTTGCTGGTGGAAAATAGTCACGCCCATACCTTCCGTGTGAATCCCTACAGTTACGAATTATTTGATGAGGAGGGCGAGCCCCTACTCTTAGATAGTGTAACCTTTGATCAGGAGTCTTTGAGCTCCAACCTGCAACCGGGGGATCAAGGACACTATCGCTTGGTTTTTGATGGTGAGATGGGAACAGGTCCCTATCACCTTGTGCACTATGATACACAATGGACGTCTGAATAGGAGGTTGTTATGAAATCAATTTATTTAGCAGGTGGTTGTTTCTGGGGTTTGGAAGAATATTTCTCCCATATTGATGGAGTTCAGGAGACCAGTGTCGGTTACGCCAATGGTCAGGTTGAAACGACTAATTATCACCTCTTGAAGGAGACTGACCATGCGGAAACGGTATTTGTAGCCTATGATCCGGCAGTGATTCGCTTGCGGGAAATTTTACTGTACTACTTCCGAGTGATTGATCCTCTCAGTGTCAATCGCCAGGGCAATGACCGTGGTCGCCAGTACCGGACGGGGATTTACTATCAGGATGCGGATGACCTGCCGGTGATTGAGCAGGTGATGGCTGAGCAGTCCCAGCATTTTGGCAACCAACCCTTGGCCGTTGAAGTAGAGCCACTTCGCCACTATATTCCGGCTGAAGACTACCATCAAGAGTATCTCAAGAAAAACCCAGGGGGTTACTGCCACATCGACGTCAATGATGCTTACCAACCCTTGATTGATCCGTCTCTTTACCAGAAGCCGGAGCAAGAGGTTTTGCGGGAACAGTTGTCTGCGGAAGAGTACGCCGTGACGCAAGAAAACGCAACGGAGCGTCCCTTTGATAACCGCTTTGATGACCACTTCCAAGAAGGGATTTATGTGGACATTACCTCTGGCGAGCCGCTTTTCCAATCAACAGATAAATTCCAATCCGGTTGTGGTTGGCCTAGTTTCTCAAAACCAATTGCCAAGGATTTGATCCAATACCGGCAAGATTTGAGTCATGGTATGCGCCGGATCGAGGTTCGGAGCCGGGCTGGTGATGCCCATCTAGGACACGTCTTTGAAGATGGTCCGCGTGAGTCTGGTGGACTTCGCTATTGTATCAATAGTGCAGCTCTCCGCTTTGTGGCCAAGGAAGAGATGGAAGCGGAGGGCTACGGTTACTTGCTAGGACTCTTTGACTAGGACAGACGTTTATGAAAAAAGAAGTATTTGTGACAGGTCTGTTGTCTGCTGTGCTGGCTGCGGGAGCCGGTGTCTACTTTGGTCGCCCCTATGTGCAAGAATTGGTAGCCAAGCAGACCGAGAATCCAGTGACTAAGGCTCGGATTATGGCCCATGGCGATTTGCTTTACCACGATTTGCTTTATTATTCGGCAGAGCAGGCAGATGGCAGCTATGACTTTTCTGAGAATTTCACTTATGTGAAGCCTTGGTTGGAGCAAGCTGACCTGGTCCTGGGCGATTTTGAAGGCACCATTAACCCAGACTATCCTCTGGCGGGCTACCCCTTCTTTAATGCACCGGAACAGGTGGTTCAGGCGATCAAGGAGGCTGGCTATGATGTCGTGGATCTGGCCCACAACCATATTTTAGATTCGGGCTTGGAAGGAGTTGCAACAACAGCTCAGGCTTTCAAGGACGCTGGTATCGATCCGATTGGTGTCTATCCGGATCAGCCACGCGACCAAGCCCCCTTGGTGATCCGAGAAGTGAATGGCATCAAGATTGCACTTCTGGCCTATGCTTATGGTTTTAATGGGTTGGAAGCTGGGCTTAGCCCAGAAGAGTATAGTGCCACTTTATCTGATTTAGATCTGGATAAAATGGAGGCCGAAATCAAGCGGGCGGAGCAAGAAGCCGATCTGACCATTGTGATGCCGCAAATGGGCGAGGAGTACCGCCTGGAGCCAACCGAGGAACAAATCGAGCTTTACCATAAAATGGTCGACTGGGGTGCCGACTTGGTCTTTGGCGGTCATCCCCATGTTCCAGAACCAACGGAAACCATGGAAAAGGATGGAGAGTCCAAGTTTATCATCTACTCCATGGGCAATTTCATCTCCAATCAGCGACTGGAGAGCTTAGATGGCTTGGTGGCGAATGCCGAGTGGACCGAACGGGGTGTCCTTATGGATGTCCAGGTTGAAAAACAAGGCCAGCAGACACGGATTAAGTCTGTGAAGGCTCATCCAAGCTGGGTCAGCCGCGTCGACAAGGGCAGCTATTCCCAAGCAGGCTTCCCGCAATACTCCTACCAGACCCTGATCATCGAAGACTTCTTACCCGGTGGCCGCTACGCCAACCAACTAGATCCAGACACCCAAGCACGAATCGAAGAAGCCTACCAGGCAACTAATGACCTCTTGGCTCTTAAATGGCCGAAGAATGAAAAGGCGAGGTAGAGCATCTGGGTTTTAAAAATGTATACGACAAAACCGGTCTTCCGACTAAAACGGAGGACCGGTTTTTTTAAGGGTGTCTACGGGAAAAATTGGTGAATTTAAAGGATGAAGGTCTGTGGTGAGACTGGTTGAGCTGGAAGGGTTGGCCGTCGCCTAGAAAGACGGTGGCCTCAACCAGGGCCACATAGGCCGGATCCAAGTTCTGGAAATAGTCTGTGAGACTGGAATTAGCTGGTTGGAAGGTGATCGTTTTAGCCGAGTGGCTGATGACTAGACCCAGGTCTTCTTCAATATAGCGGTAGATGGAGCCTTGGGCTACTTCCCTGGTCAGTCCGGGAATCAGTTGGGGGTTGAAGAAGTCAATGTCGACAATGTTGACCTGATCCCCTTTTTTCCGCAGGCGAATAACCCGGATGATGGGGTCAAAGTCTCTTAATTGCAGAGCGTTTTTGACCTGGGGATAGTCCTTGGCCTTGATTTTCTCAACCAGAGCGACCACTGTTTGGTAGGGCTGGCTGAGTCCGTGATTGATTTCCTGGAAGCTGGTTAGGTTGGCCAATTCGAAGTTGAGGGAAGGATCATAGATGATGATCGAGCCCTTGCCCCGAATTTTTTGAATGTAGGCATCGTTTTGAAGCAACTGGAGCGATTTGCGGAGGGTTTCCCGTGAGGTCTCAAAGCGCTGGCAAAGCTCCATCTCAGATGGCAGGAGTTGTCCCTGGGGATGGGCTCCTTGCCGAATTTCTTGCTTGAGTTGCTCGTAAATAACTTGGTATTTTTTTTCACTCATAGGCTAGCGGCTTAGGAAGGCAATGGTTTCGTAAGGGCGGAGTTCCAGTTGGCTGCTGGCTTTTCGTTCACCGTAGTTGCCAAGTAGGTAGCTGTAATCGGTGTTTTCCAGAGAGATAGTGGTTGCTTGCTCGTAGAAGTTGTTGAAGACAAGCAGTTCTTGGTCTCCTAACTGGCGTTTGTAGGCCAGGACTTGTGGGTGGTCAACCAAGAGTGGTTGGTAGGACCCTTCCTGGATGATCGGCAGCTCTTTGCGAAGGCGGATGAGTTCTTGGTAGTAAGGGAAGATTGTTCCTTGAGCCAACTCTTTCTCGACATTGATGTCAGGATAGTTGCTAGCGACCTCCAACCATGGTTGGCTGGTAGAGAAGCCGGCATAGGCTTGGTCATTCCACTGAATCGGTGTCCGGCTGTTGTCGCGTGATTTGACCTGGATGACTTCCAGAGCTTCCGCCTCACTGAGCCCGCGCTCCAGCAGCATTTGGTAGGCATTGATGCTTTCAATATCCTTGTACTGCTCCATGCTGGTGAAACCAGGATCAGTCATCCCAATCTCCTCACCCATATAGATATAAGGGACACCCTTCATCATATGGATGGTTTGCGCCAGCATTTTCGCAGACTCGACCCGATAGGGACCATCATTGGTGAAGCGGGTGAGGGCGCGTGGTTGGTCATGGTTGTTCCAGAAGACTGCATTGCAACCGCCACCCTGATCCATGCCCACCTGCCAGTCGTTGAGAATCCGTTTCAACTCCGCAAAGTCCATGGCCTGATTTTGCCATTTGTCGCCATCCTTATAGTCGACTTTTAGATGGTGAAAACTAAAGGTCATCGACAGCTCATGGCGGTCTGGTCTGGTGTAAAGGATACAGTTTTCAATAGTGGTTGAGGACATCTCACCAACCGTGACGATGTTTGGATCCTGACCAAAGCTATTTTGGTTGAGCTCCTGTAGGTAGTCATGGACAATTGGCGTGTCAGTATAAAGGCTCTTTTCTTGCTGGTCATTGACGCTGTCCACAAGTAGTTCGTCCTTACCAATCACATTGATGACATCAAAGCGGAAGCCTGAAGCCCCTTTCTCCCGCCAGAAGTTGACAACATCGTAGAGTTCCTTGCGAACTTCTGGATTGTGCCAGTCCAAATCGGCCTGGGTTTTGTCATAGAGGTTCATGTAATACTTGCCGGTGTCCCCAAAAGGTTGCCAAGCTGGGCCACCAAACTTGGATTGCCAGTTGGTAGGTAGGCTGCCATTGGCTTTGGGGTCACGGATATAGTAGTAGGTTTGGTAGCGTTTATCGCCGGCTAGGGCTTTTTGGAACCACTCATGCTCGGTGGAGGTGTGGTTGAGAACCATATCCAGCATGATGCCCATTCCCATGGTTTTGGCCTGGCGGGCTAATTCTTCAAAGTCTTCCATGGTCCCGAAGCGAGGATCGATGGCCCGGTAATCCGCGATGTCATAACCATTATCATTTTGAGGGGACACATAGAAGGGGTTGAGCCAGAGAATATCGACTCCTAATTTTTTCAAATAAGGGAGTTTTTCAAGAATACCGGACAGATCTCCGAATCCGTCGCCATTGCTGTCTTTGAAGGATTTGGGATAAATTTGATAGACAACTTTAGAAAATAATGAATCGTTCATGAAAGGCCTTTCTAAAAAAATGGGAGGCGAGGACTGAGCCCTCGTCTCCTGATCAGATTAGTCTTTTTTCTCAAAGCGAATGAAGACAAAGGTTAGTACAATTGGAAGGACGATTGTAATAGCCAATCCAAGGGCGAAGATGCCCCAATATTGTGGAATAATGGAGAGGATTCCAGGAATACCTCCGATACCGACAGAGTTAGCGAGTACAGGTACAGAACCGAGCACAGCTCCCGCGATTCCAGCAGATACCATGGCTGCCAAGAAGGCTGCTTTGTAACGAAGGGTTACCCCGAAGATGGCTGGTTCTGTAACCCCCAACCAGGCAGAGATGGCAGAAGTGAGGGCCATACTTTCGTTTTTACTGTCTTTGTTTTTGCGGAAAATCAACATCATGGCGAGGGCTGCAGATCCTTGAGCGACGTTTGACATAACCAGGATTGGCCACAAGAAGGTTCCGTTTTCAGAAGCGACCAATTGCAGATCGACTGGAAGGAACATGTGGTGCATACCAGTAATGACAAGCGGTGCGTAGAAGGTACCGTAGATCAGACCTCCCAACCAGCCAGCGGTACTGAAGATGGCCATCATGATACCGGTAATTTGGGTCGCCAACCACATGGTTACAGGACCAATAATGGTGAAGGCCAAGAAACCAGTGATTAGGAGGGAAACTGGTGCAACAACCAAGAGTTTCAAGCTGTCTGGAACCCGTTTGTTGAGCCCTTTTTCAACATTGGCCAAGATAAAGGCTGCAAAGAGAGATGGTAGAACCTGTGCCTGATAGTTCATTTGCTGAACAGGAAGACCAAAGAGATCCCAAGTTGGAATTTCTGCAAGACCACCTGTATTGGCATCAAACAAGGCATATTGAGAAGTCAAACCTGGATGGCAAAGAACCAAGCCCAAGACAATCCCTAGAAGTGGTGAACCACCGAAACGGGTCATAGCAGACCAACCGACCAAGGCAGGAATAAAGATGAAGGAAGTCGCCGCAATAAAGTTAACGATACCTGCGAATCCCGCAAAACCAGGATACATTTCAACAATGGATTGTGCTCCAAAGATCCCTGGCTGGGTAAGGACATTGTTGATCCCCAAGAGCAAACCAGAAGAAATGATGGCTGGTAGGATTGGAACAAAGACATCTCCTAACAGTTTAACCAATTTTTGCAGCGGATTCAAATCTTGGGCAGCTTGTTCCTTAGCTTCTTCCTTGGAGACAGCCGCAGCCCCTGTTTGTGAGACCAATTCGTCATAGACCTTATCGACAATACCAGGTCCGATGATAACTTGGTATTGACCATTGGCAGAGAATTGCCCCTTAACCAGATCAATTTGATCGAGGGCAGCTTCATCTACTTGGCCTTCATCTTTTAGAATAAAGCGAAGCCGGGTGACACAGTGGGTTACACTGGTGATGTTGTCCTTGCCACCAATGGCCTGAACGATTTTGCTGACATCGTTTTTCATAAGTTCTCCTTTTGAAAGCGTTTTTTAAACTTGTCTAGACAAATTATAGATGACTTGTCTAGACTTGTCAAGGGGCTGTTTCAAAAAAGTTAAGCGGGGTCTCATTCATCGTCCAGATGAAGAACCTTTTTTTCATTAAAAGTCAGGTCATAAAGCCATTGGAGATTGAAGATAGGTGGTGTGACTCGGGTTTCCAGGACGTGGCCTGTCAGCTGTTTGACGTAATTTTTTCCTCTAACAGAAGTCTTCAATCTCAAAATTTTGGCGATAAACCAAACAGTAATCTTTGCTAGGTACAGAACTAGTCTCATAATAGTTTCTAAAGATAGACTTACTAATTACCTTCCCTGCTACACTAAGGCTTTCACTAAAACTAATGATTAAATCTTGACTCGTATTTTTGATTGAAAAGTTTCTGAAGATTGATGGTAGGAGTTTTTTGAGATTCGATAATATCCTTTATTACCGGATCCAGTATAGCTTCTATTTCTTGTAATTTTTCTTCATCTAGTGATTTTTCCTCCCAATTATCATCTGGGAATGAGTAAGTCGTTAATTTTCCTGTTTGATCAGTATCATAATAATAGCTCCCATTCATTTTATTTATTCCTATATAATATCCCTTCACAGCATATGTGAAGTACGCGTTTCTGTTTATATATACTGAACCCGTCTCTTCCTCATCAAAGCGAACATTCTCTGTATTTTGTTTATCAATCCAGTTGATATTTTCTAGAGCCATAACCAATTCAGGTTTAGCTCCCTCTTTTCTGGGCATATGACTAGCGTAATAGACAGAATAGCGGGCTAGATTGTATTGGATGTATCCGTATACGAATACAGCAAGTGCAAGGAATATACCAAATAACATTAAGTATCTTTTTATTTTCATATTCTTTATTTCCTTCTTTTAGCAGATGGCTTCGGTTTGAAAATTTGTGTAACTTTAGCAATAGCCTTAGCTACTTGCGCTACTGGTCTGGCCACAGCTCTAATAACTGGTTTAACAGCTTGAACCACTGGTCTGGCCACAGCTCTAATGACTGGTTTAACAGCTTGAACGACTGGTCTAGCTACAGCTCTAATAACTGGTTTGACAACTTGAGCCACTGGTCTAGCCACAGTCCTCACAACAGACTTTACAAGTCTTGCAGTTGATTGGGCAAATCTAGGAGCAGCATTCTGGATTGGTTTGACAACCCTACGAACAGCATTTTGTAGTGGTTTGCTAATTTTGCGAATGGCATTTCCCATCGGTTTAATCACTCTGCTTTTTATATTTTTAAAGCCTTGTTTCATTGTTTTAGCAAGCTGTGCTGTTCTTTGGCGAGTTACTTTCATACCCTTTTTCACTGCAGACACAAGTGGCTTGACAATTTTCTTCTGCAAAACTTTTTTACCCTTTACAAAACTTCGAGAGACCCTATTTCTAAGAGATTGAACTATACTTTGAAATGGCCTAGTGATATTCTTTTGAAGAAATTTACCTGTGTTACTCATTATCCGTGTAGTTATCTTGCCTAGAGCTTTTATTGGATTCTGAAAGGCACGTTCAAAAGATTTTTCGAAAACAACTTGATCGAGTAATGCCAAATTATTCTATTGAAATCTTCGGCCATTTATCTTCCCTGCTACACCAACACTTTTACCAAAACTAATGATTAAATCTCGACTCATATTTCTGATTGAAAAGTTTCTGAAGATTGATAGTGGGTGTTTTTTGAGCTTTAACTATATCTTTCGTTGCAGGAGCTAGGAGATTTTCAAGCTCTTGCAATGATACCTCTTCTAGTGGCTTTTCTTCCCAATTATCTGGAGAGGAGTAGGTCCTAAATTTTCCGATTGAATCAGTATAGTAGAAATTAAGACCGTTCTTCTTTTCTAATCGAACATAATAATCTGTATATTTTTTTTTTTTTTTGAAATATGCATCTTTATTAAGATATATTATATCTTCGCGATCTTCATGAAAATAAATATTCTCTGTATTTTGTTTATCAATCCAGTTGATATTTTCTAGAGCCATAATCAATTCAGGTTTAGCTTCCTCTTTTCTGGGCATATGGCTAGCGTAATAGACAGAATAGCGGGCTAGATTGTATTGGATATATCCGTATACAATTCCAGCAAGTGAGAGGGACACTCCAAGCAATACTAAGTATTTTTTTAGTTTTATTTGGGTCATCTTATCAATCATTCTATTGAAATCTTCGTCCGTAGATTATATTGAAAATCCATTGGAGATTGGCGTATTTTGGTGGCTCTGGTTGAATATCAATAACCGGTTGGATAATGTCATATACGAGTTTTTTAGCTTCTTCTTGCTTTTCTTTGAAATTATAAGGAATCTCAGACCCCATCATTGTATACTCATAGAATTTACCAGAGGTATCAAAACTGTAAACATTTCGGTTGTTATATAAATCATAACTACTGATTAAACCTCCTACTTGAATATTTTTATAATTATGATATGCAATATTTATACCATCAAAATCATAACCGATTGTGCTATTTTCTGGTCTAGGAATAGCATCTAGATTGTCAATAAGGAGAGCCATAACTGGATCCGCATCCTTGTTGTGATTTAGGTGCTGAGCATAGTAGACAGAATAATAAACTAGATTATGATGAATTTCAAATCCTATTTTAAATAAGAGGACTAGAGAAATTAGTGTGATTAAAAATTTTTTCATTATTTTTTCCTTTTTTTACTAGGGGCAGGTTTAGGCGGATTGAACTTAGGTAAGCTGATTTTAGGCGGATTGAACTTAGGTAAGCTGATTTTAGGCGGATTGAACTTAGGTAAGCTGATTTTAGGCGGATTGAACTTAGGTAAGCTGATTTTAGGC
>NZ_JACBXX010000026.1 GCF_013415245.1 Streptococcus danieliae
TCAGTAAGGTTTAACTCCTCGAATAGATTGTCTAAAATCATCCATCCATAAGACTTATCTGGTTCATGCATAGGAGCCAGAAGATCATAGGAGATTTTTAATACTTTTGGATCGGTCAGTAGACCTTCCTTAGCTTCCCGTTTTAAACGCTCTAAGATCCCAGGTTCTTCCAACTCTAACTCGTCCAGTAGACCAAATTTTTTTAAAATACGTTGCTTTACTTTACCGTCCTTACGATATCCTTCTACAAGATAAACGTGAGTACGGCCTTCTTTATTGGTAGTTGTTTTGATAAATGCCATACTCTATTATACCATACACAACCATATACAACAAGAAAAATAGTTGGATTTTACAAAAAAACTCAGCTCTATCAAGGGTTTGAGCTAAGTTTTCATAAATCTAGGTGATAAAGTCGGGATTAGAGACCAGAACCAAGACTAGGAGCTGCCTCTTCTTGCCACTTTAGGACCGCCCAGGGACTGGAAAAAAAACTTTGCCAGTATTGGGGATCCCCTAAATATCTAAAATTCATACCCGAACGTTCTCCACTTCTTTTCTCAATCGGCTCATTAACTTTACAATTATACCACGATTAGAGACCAGAACCAAGACTAGGAGCTGCCTCTTCTTGCCACTTTTATGATAAAATAAATCCATGAAACTAAATACACTACTTGGATTGGCAGCTGGAAAAACCAGTGCAACTGCCTTAAAAATGCTCGGCCGGGGTTCGACCCTGCCAGGAAAACTTGCGCTAAAATTTGACCCCCATATTTTGGATCAACTTGCAAAGGATTATGAGATTGTTTTGGTCACCGGGACCAATGGGAAAACCCTGACAACTTCGCTCATTGTTGGTATCCTCTCCGAAGCCTTTGGCCAGGTCTTGACCAACACTAGTGGGGCCAATATGATCACCGGGATTACCACTACCTTCCTCAAAACACCACAGAAAAACGGTAAAAAAATTGCCGTTCTGGAAGTGGACGAGGCTAGTGTGCCCAAAATTTGTGACTACATTCAACCCTCCCTGTTTGTGCTCAGCAATATCTTCCGCGACCAGATGGACCGGTTTGGTGAAATTTACACCACTTACCAATTTATTTTAGATGGTATCAAAAAGGCACCCGAGGCTACCATTTTGGTTAATGGGGATAGTCCCATTTTTCAATCCGTAGATTTGCCGAACCCTGTTCTCTCTTTTGGTTTTGACCACAAGGAGAAAGAGGCCCACCTAGCCCACTACAACACTGAAGGGATTCTTTGTCCTAAGTGTCAACACATCTTACGCTACAAGATGATCACCTATGCCAACTTAGGAAACTACTTCTGTCCCAACTGTTCCTTTGCGCGTAAGCCGCTGGATTACCGCCTCACAGAGTTGGTGGAGTTGACCGAGAAGTCTTCCCGTTTCCGCATTGATGACCAAGAATACAGCATCAATATCGGTGGCCTCTACAACATCTACAATGCCTTGGCAGCTGTGGCGGTTGCAGAGTTCTACCAAATTCCTGCTGAGACGATTCGTGCTGGTTTTGACAAGAGTAAGGCCGTTTTTGGTCGCCAAGAAACCTTTAAAATCGGCGACAAGGAATGTACGCTAGTCCTGATTAAAAACCCAGTTGGAGCCACCCAAGCCTTGGAAATGATCCAACTAGCTCCAGGTCCTTTCACCATGTCCTTCTTGCTTAATGCCAACTATGCCGACGGTATTGATACCAGCTGGATCTGGGATGCTGAATTTGAACGAATCCAGGATATGGATGTTCCCCAAGTCTTCACAGGTGGCGTCCGGCATGCCGAAATTAGCCGACGGATTCGGGTTGCTGGCTACCCAGCCGACCAGATGACCGAACTGGATCAACTCAAGGACCTAGTCGAAGCCATCAAACAACAAGAAGCTCCACGAGCTTACATCCTTGCAACCTACACCGCTATGCTGGAAATGCGGGAACTCCTAGCCAACCAGCATCTCGTTTCAAAGGAGATGAAGTAATTAATGACCTACGTTTCTTTACAAACTGCCAATCCCCAAAACTACCCCTATCAGATCCGGATTGCCCATCTCTATGGCGATCTGATGAACACCTATGGGGATAACGGCAATATCCTCATGCTCAAATATGTGGCCGAAAAATTAGGAGCTGCTGCAACCATTGAAATCGTCTCCCTAGATGATCCCTTCCAGGAAGATGACTATGATATCGTCTTTTTTGGTGGTGGTCAGGATTACGAGCAATCCATTGTGTCCAAGGACCTTCCCCTCAAACGGGATGGAATTGACCGTTTTATCCACGACAAGGAAGGGGTGGTCTTGGCTATCTGTGGCGGATTCCAACTCCTCGGTCAATATTACATCGAAGCCTCTGGGCGGCGGATCGAAGGGATTGGGGTTATGGGCCACTATACCTTAAATCAAGAAAACAACCGCTTTATCGGAGATATCAAAATCCATAATGAGGAGTTTAATGAAACCTACTATGGATTTGAAAACCATCAAGGGCGGACCTTCCTAGCTGATGATGAAAAACCACTCGGCAAGATTGTTTACGGCAACGGTAATAATGAGACCAAGGATGGTGAAGGGGTCCACTACCACAATGTCTATGGTTCCTACTTCCACGGTCCCATCCTCTCTCGGAATGCCAACCTGGCCTATCGGATGGTTACCACAGCCCTCAAACAAAAATATCCAGATATCCAATTCGCCAGCTTCGAAGATATTCTCAGCCTTGAAGCCTCTCAAGAATTCAGCGATACCAAATCCAAGGCTGAATTTAGCAACTAGGAGCTTTTATGAACCAGAAATTTCGTTACTACCTCTCCCTGCTTTCAGTTCTCTTGATCGCCCTGCTCTCCATCAGCAACATTCAAGAAGTCGAAGTCTCCTTCCTAATTACCAAAGTCCAATTACCCTTAATCTTGGTTATCCTCTTTTCCTTTATCCTCGGCGCTCTAGTTACCCTCCTCTATAGCCGCCCCAGCAAAAAGAAAAAGAAAGACCAGAAAAGAAGCACACCGGAGCCGAAAGAGCTCCCAGAAACAAAATAACCAGTCGCCCTGCGACTGGTTATTTTGTTTCTATTCTTCCAATTCTGCCCACTCTTCTAGGGCCGCTTCTTCTTCTGCCTGGGCTTTTTCCAAGTCTGCCTGAAGCTGGATCAGCTGATCAGGATCATTGCTAGCCAACATGCTTTCCTGAATCTCGGTCTGCAGCTGGCCTAGCTCCTCCAAGCATCGCTCCAATTCCTCAATCCGGCGTTGGCGTTTGCGGAGCTCCTTTTGATTCTCCTTTTGCTGCTCATAGGAGAGATTGGAAACCTCCTGGGTCGCAGGCATCTCCGGCTCAGCCTCTTGAGCCAGTTCCTCTAATTCCTTCTTCTTCTCTAGATAATAATCATAGTCTCCTAGGAAAAGTCGGGAACCCTCTGGACTCAATTCCAAAACCTGATCCGCAATCCGATTGATGAAATAACGGTCATGACTGACAAAGAGAAGGGTTCCCTCAAAATCAATGAGGGCCTGTTCCAAGGCTTCCTTGCTCTCGATGTCCAAATGGTTGGTCGGTTCATCCAGGACTAGGAAATTATTTTTTTCCATGGAGAGTTTGGCCAAAAGTAGCCGTGACCGTTCGCCACCCGATAGCATCCCCACTGTTTTCTGGACATCATCCCCGGAAAAGAGAAAGGCCCCTAGTCGGTTACGGATGTCCACTTCTGGCAGTTGTGGAAAGTCATTCCAGAGTTCATCCAGAATCGTATTCCGAGCATTTAAGGCTTCTTGATTCTGGTCATAATAACCAAAATCAACATTGGTGCCTAAACGAGCCTGACCCTGGATAAAAGGTAGATCGCCTTTTAAGGATTTCAAGAGTGTCGTTTTACCCACCCCATTAGGACCAACAATGGCCAGGGCTGTATATTTCCGTAAATCCATGGAAATAGGCTGCGATAGGACCTGGTCCTCATAGCCAATGGCCGCATCCTCGACTGTCAACACCACATTCCCAGAAGAACGCTCAATCGGAAAAGCAATCGCTGCCGCTTTTTCCTGGCCGCCTGGTTTTTCCAGACGCTCCATTTTTTCCAGTTTCTTCCGACGCGATTGAGCCCGCTTGGTTGTCGAAGCCCGCACCAGGTTTTTCGCCACAAAATCCTCAAGGGCAGCAATTTCTTTTTGTTGCTTCTCGTACTCTTTGCGTTGGGTTTCCAACCGCTGCGCCTTCTCCTCCACAAAATGCGAATAGTTACCCACATAACGGTCCAAGGCATTGGGACGCAAATCCCAGGTGACAGTCGCCACCTTGTCCAAGAAATAGCGGTCATGGCTGACAATCAAAAGGGCTCCCTGGTAGTTGGCCAGGTAATTTTCCAACCAGGCAATGCTGTCAATATCCAGGTGGTTGGTTGGCTCGTCCAAGACCAAGAGTTGTGGCTCTTCCAACAACATTTTGGCCAGGGCCAGACGGGTCTTTTGCCCTCCAGAGAGATCTGAAATAGGCATGCGCCACATGCTTTCATCGAACTTAAAACCATTGAGGATGGAACGGATTTTAGCCTCATACTGAAAACCACCTGCCTGGCGAAAAGCTTCCGACAGCTGGTCATAGCGGCTCATAAGCGTACTCAGCTCAGCTCCCGTCACCTGGCCCATCTGGGCTTCTAAGTCCCGGAGGGTCTGTTCATCCTGCCGTAAACTCGCGAAGACCTTAAGCATTTCATCATAGATAGACAAGTTAGAATCCAAGGAAGATGTCTGGGACAGGTAGGACAGGGATAGGTCCTTTTTACGGCTGATCTCACCCGAGGTTGCTTCCTCGACCCCTACCAAAATTTTTAACAAGGTCGACTTACCAGCACCATTGCGCCCAACTAAGGCGATTCGATCCCGATCGCCAATTTGAAAGGTTATATTTTGAAAGAGAACGTCGCCGGCAAAGGAACGCTCTACCTTACTTGCTTGCATAATAATCATAAGTCTATTATAGCAGAAAGACAAAAGACCTGGGAGCTTTTCCCAAGTCTTTGATGACATCATTGATCTTGATAAAGTTGCCGGACGACTTCAATATCCCTGGCTTGAATGGAATAGAAGGAACCGGCTGGTTGCATGACTGATTCTTCATTGGTATGGTCCAAGCCAATGGCATGTCCCAATTCATGGGCCGCGGTATTGACCACCCGTTCATAGCTGTAGCCATAATAGGGATTGGATAGGTAGTGGGCATTGAGGCCCACCTTGGCCTTGTTGAGGCGATTGGTTAAGAGATTGGTTTGCGATTCCGTCTCGCCTGCTGCTGAGACCTGGGAATCGACATAAACACCAGCTTCGATTTGTGCCAGACTAGCATCGTCCGTCTCTATAAATTGAAAAACTCCGGTCTGATTCCACTGGCGCATAGCATCTCGATAGGCAGAAACCATGGTGCTATCTTCCGTGGAAATATAAACCAAGGCTTGGTTTTGATCCCAGCGATGGCGTTGGTCCGACTGAGAAGTCGTCAAATCGGTTGGGATTTCTGTCGGATTGCTTAAAAACCGTTGGGGAAGTTCCGTCAAGTAACTCGACACTGGTACTTGGCTCAGCTGTCCACCGGTCATCCACTGTCCCACAAAGAACAAAATCAAGGCCAGACTGACTGTCCACACAAACAACCTCACCAAGCCGAACAACAAACGGAGGATGGTGGAGACAATTCTCCAAATAAAACGAATAAGAAACAAATTGCTACCTCCTTGACCTCCTAGTATAGAGAAGAAGGCTAAAAAAATGCTTAACTCAAACGCTCCTCTTCCTGGTAATCAATCGGTAGCCATTTGAGCACCTCTTGAATCTGTTGATCCCAGTAGTACCATTCGTGTTTTCCAGGACTGGAGGTAAAGGTCAACTCAAAACCGGCTTCCTCCAAGACTACTTGAGCCCGCTGATTGGCCGGAAAAAGAAAATCTTGCTCCCCACACCAAACAAACAATTTGGTCTCACGATCGGCCTGGTCCAGCCAGGTTACCAAGTGATCTGGTTGGTTTTTGTCAAAAATCTGATTCCCAAAAACGCCTCGCCAGTAGGTCAAACCGCGAAACTCATCCACGAGCGGTTCCAAATCTTGAAAATCCAAGGCTCCCGACAGGCTAGCTGCATGGGAAAAACGATTGGTCAGCAAGGCCAATTTCAAGGCTCCATAACCGCCCATTGATAGGCCGGCCACAAAGGTTTTCGACCGCTTCCGGGAAAGCTTGGGAAAGAGATTGGCTAGAAGTTCTGGTACTTCCCGGGTAAAGGCGTCAAAATACCTGTAGCCAGAATGGGTATTGCTGTACCAGCCATCATGGGTATCCAAAAACACCACCGCTAGATTGGTGTCCTTGACATAGCGCTCAATGCTAGTTCGTCGCATCCAGGTATCCACATCCCCACTCATTCCATGTAAAAGATAGAGGACTGGAATGTCCTCTACTTCTGCAGTATATAAAGCCTTTTCTGGGTAGAGCAGTTTTAGCGTCATGCTCATCGATAAAACTTCTGATTTATAATCCAGCGTTACTAAGGCCATCCCAGTTCTCCTATTTCACTTCCATCACAACCGGCAAGACTGCTGGACGGCGCTTGCTTTGCTCAAAGAGATATTTGGACAAGTTATCCCGCACCGCTCCTTTTAATTCAGCCCAGTCAAAGTTTGGCTGGCTCAAATATTCTTCCACTGTTTTGTTAACCAATTCAGCCGATTCCCGCAAGATATCCCGACTCTTCTTGACGTAGACAAAACCACGTGTGTGGACCTTAGCCTTAGCAACAATCTTCTTCTGCTTACGATTGACTGTAATCGCAACAATAAAAATCCCATCTTCTGACAAGACTTTCCGGTCTCTTAGCACCACATTTCCGACATCACCAATGGCATTCCCATCAATCAGCACATCAGCCGCCGGAATCGATCCTGCAAAGACAAAGTCCTGACCGTCCCACTCCATTTGATCGCCTTTTTTCATAAGGAAAATCTGATCGGAAGACATCCCAAACTCCATGGCTGCTTTGGCATGGGCAACCAAATCGCGGTACTCCCCTTGAACAGGGAAGAGGTAACGCGGTTTCAACAAGCTAAGCATGAGTTGCAGGTCACGTGAGTTGGCATGACCAGACACGCGCAAGTGCTGGGTAATAACCCGAACTACTCCACCAGCTTGGTAGATCATGTTTTCCACCCGTGCCACAACCGCTTCCTTGGCAATAGAAGGTGTTGTTACAATATAAACCAAATCTCCATCTGTAATTTCAACATAGCGATGGCGGCCTTGGGCCATTTTCTGGAGGCCATTAATCGGCTCTCCCATCCGGCCTGTTTCCAGGATAATCAGATCCTCTGGTGCATATTGGCCCATATCCTTGGGTTTAACCAAAACCTTATCATCTTCCAAGGTCAATTTTTTCAAGCGAATGGCAGTTCGGACAATATTTTCAATATCAAAACCAGTCAAGACCACCTTACGGCCAGTCTCCAGGGCAGCATCAAAAACCTGTTGGATGCGGGAAAGATTGCTGGCAACAGCTGCCACAATAATCCGACCTTCCCAATCCGCGATGGTCTGAGAAATTTCCTCGCCTACCTCACTGTAACTTGCCACTTGTTGACTGGAATCTGCGTTAGCAGAATCACTTAAGAGAGCCAAGACCCCTTCTTTACCAATTTCTGCCAAACGACCAAAATCGGTTCCATAGGCGGCACTAACGGCCTGATCAAATTTAAAGTCACCTGTATAAACAATCTGTCCCTGATCGGTCTTCAAGACAATCCCTAAACTTTCTGGAATTGAGTGAGTTGTCCGGAAGAAAGATACCGTTGCCTGGCCAAAATCAATCTCGGTATCCTCATCAATGATGTGGTAGTCATTGAACTTCTTGACACGCTCATTGCGTTTGACAAACAACTTAGCCAACTCAATGGTTAATTCAGAACCAAAGACAGGAACCTGTACTTCTGCCAACAAATAAGGAAGAGCACCAATCGCATCCGCGTGACCATGGGTTAAAAATACACCCGCAATCCGCTTGCGGTTTTCAATCAGGTACTCCAAATTCGGAATCACCACATCTACCCCGAGTTGCTCATTTTCTGGATATTTCAGTCCCGCATCAAGAATAAAGATGGCGCCATCAATCTCTGCCCAGTAAAAGTTTTTTCCGTTTTCACGAACTCCGCCAAGAGCCGTAATTTTAATGTCTGACATAAATCCTCCTTTAAATAGATTTTTCATATTTTGTCGTTATTTCACCCTGTGATGAACTTATTCATTATACTACAATTTACCCTTTTTTTCTAATACTAATTCTACTCCTGGCCATAGCCAGACCCTGGTTTTAAGCCACAGTAAATCGAATCTCCTCCTATTTGTGAAAGAATTAGACAGACCGGCGAGCTCAGAGGCTTCCTTTTTGGTACAATGGTAACAGATTAAAATGAAAGGTCCAGTCGATGATTCTATCAGTTATCTCACAAGGTTTGTTGTGGGCCGTTTTGGGAATCGGTCTCTACCTTACCTTCCGGATTCTTAAATTCCCGGACATGACCACCGAAGGCAGCTTCCCTCTAGGAGGAGCAGTTGCTGTTAGTCTGATCACCGCCGGTGTCAATCCCCTACTTGCCAGTCTAGCTGCTGCTGGAGCTGGTGCCTTGGCCGGTTTTACCACAGGTATGCTCTACACCAAGGGGCGGATCCCCATTATTCTCGCAGGTATTTTAGTGATGACCTCCTGCCATTCGATTATGCTGATGGTCATGGGCCGATCCAATTTAGGGCTTCTAAATCAGGCCCTGTTGCAATCCTGGCTACCCTTTACAGATCGGATTAACAATGTCGTTTTAGGCCTGCTGGTCTTTAGCCTTCTTCTAACCTTGATTATTTATTTCCTCAATTCGCGTTTGGGACAAGCCTTTATCGCCACGGGTGACAATCCCGACATGGCACAGAGCTTTGGGATTGAAACACCTCGGATGGAGGTCATGGGCTTGGTTATTTCTAATGCCATGATTGGTTTGGCTGGTGCCTTGGTGGCACAGCAGGAAGGCTACGCAGATATCTCTCGGGGGATCGGGATTATCGTTATTGGCCTGGCCAGCATCATCATCGGCGAGGTCCTCTTCAAGAATGTTAGTCTTCCAGAGCGGTTGATTTCAATTGGAGTGGGGGCAGTCCTTTACCAACTCCTCATTTGGGTGGTTCTAGCGCTTGGTTTCAACACCAACTATCTGCGCCTCTACAATGCCCTTATTTTGGCTTTCTGCCTCATTGTGCCACAACTGCGAAAATCCATTTTGAAAGGAGTTCGATTAAACGCATGAAAAAAATTATTGAACTACAGGAGGCCACTAAGGTCATTCAAAATGGACTGGAGGAAGAACGGGTTATCCTGGATCATGTCTCCTTGACCATCTATGAAGGGGATTTTATCACCGTCTTGGGTGGGAATGGGGCTGGGAAATCGACCCTCTTTAATGTAATTGCCGGTACCCTGCCCCTCACCGAGGGCCGGATCCTCATCCACGATACCGATGTGACCAACTGGAGCCCTGCTAAACGCGCCCGATTTATTGCCCGCGTTTTCCAAGATCCAAAAATGGGCACCGCCCCACGGATGACTCTGGCTGAAAATATGCTGATTGCCTATTACCGTGGCGAGAAGCGTGACCTGAGCCCCCGTCAACTCAAGGAAAAATTGGACTATTTTAAGAATCTCTTGAAAAAAATTCCCAATGGCTTGGAAAACCATCTGGATACCGAAGTCCAAAGCCTATCGGGCGGTCAACGCCAGGCCCTCAGCCTCCTCATGGCGACCTTAAAAAAACCGGACCTGCTCCTGCTCGATGAGCACACCGCTGCCCTGGACCCCAAAACCAGCAAGGACTTGATGAAGTTAACCCAACAGTTTGTTGAGGAGATGAAGCTCACCAGTCTCATGATTACCCACAGTATGGAAGATGCCCTCCACTATGGAAATCGCCTTCTGATCTTAAAAAACGGCCAAATCATCAAAGACCTCCAGCAAGACGAAAAAGCCCAACTCAGCCTGCAGGATTACTACCAATTCTTTGACTAAGAAATACACCCTTAAAATCATTGTAGATTTTCAGAAAATATAGTATACTGAATATAGATTATTGAAAGGGATGATTCCAATGAACAACCAAGACTTTCAATATAGTCGTTTAGCTTATAAACCGTATATGGTATACTTGTCTTATGGCATACGGAATTGATTTTAGAAAACGTGTCCTCGCTTACGTAGAAGAGGGACATACACGTCAAGAAACTGCAAAACTATTT
>NZ_JACBXX010000088.1 GCF_013415245.1 Streptococcus danieliae
CCCATCCCCGCAAGGCTGATTAGGCTCTCTTCCGAGCTTGAAAAGCGAATGAAGAGGGCAATCCGCTACTGCGTCAAAGGCATTTTGGTAGCCAAAGTCAATGAGGCTAGACTTTTGTCCCAGTCTCTTTGTAGGTTTCAGGCAGGGTGAGGATCATCGCGAGGTAGATCACTGGGACTGCCAGATAGAAGAGGGCTGATGGCCAGAAACCGAAGTTCCCGTAAATCCAGCTCCAGAAGTAATTCAAGACGGTGTAGAGACCGTAGGTAACACCCCAGATGATTCCGAACATGAGGGTTGCTTTTTGTGGATTCATGTTTGGAAGTTCATGTGGAATATTGAGGTAGACTGCGTATTGGTAGAAAATGAGGAAACCGCAGGCGAAGAAGAAGAGGTAGCCGAGGAAGGCCATCTTGAGAATGGCAATGCTGGCAATTCCGGCAGTCATGGTGGCGATAGCCATAATCCCTAAGCGAACGAGGTAAGGGCGACGTTCCCGGTTAACCGGGCTCTTGAGGCGAACCAGCGTTCCTGTGATTCCTCCTCCAGAAACCGCACAGATCATGTAACCTGCAACAAAGATGTCTGGGAATTCCTTAGCCAACTGGCCTGGGATGGAGTTTAGCGACATTACATAAAGAATTAGGAAGGCTGCAAAACCAACCGCAAAGCGCCATACGAAAGAATCCTTGAGGGCTTGTCCATAAGAGTAAGTAGGAGCTTGTCCTGCCTGTCCACCGCCGGTTTCAAAGTTTTCGGCTTTAAAGAGCCAAACGAGGAAGCAGATGATGGCCATGAGGGCAATACCGCTGAGGGTCAAACGCCAGTCCATGCGGAGTGTATCTGCCCAGAAAACGAAGGCAATCGCGATCACGAAGGCTCCAATATTGTAGCTGGCGGTGATGAGAGATGAGTAGAAAATTTTATTTTCTTGGGAGACAAAGCGAACAACGATTGGGTTCATGTAAACCATGATCATGGAGCCTCCCAAGGCCATAATCATCCGAGCGACGATGTAAAGAGGATAGCTTGGCATCCAAACGGCTACGAGAGCGAAACAGAGTAAGCCGATAGCGATAATAGCAGCCCGCTTGATGCCGAATTTAACCAGCACGGCAGCTGCTAAGAAGTTGGCGATAACCCGCGCAACGGTGATGGTGTAGTTGACCATTTCAGAAATCGTAGGGTCAACCCCTTTATCTCCGAAGAAGGTACTGACAATTTGAGGGCCAAGTGTGGATCCTCCGACCCAGCTGGCGGCAAATGTAATGTAGGCGAGCAAGAGGGTATAGAACATCAGAATACCCGTCTTATTGGAAATGGATTTGTTTTCCATAGGAACCTCCCTTTTAAATGATAACGCTTACAAATATAAATATAGCACCTTGGAGAGCGATAGTCAAAGAACTTGACTCGAAAAAAACAAGAAGAGCATGGAGATTTTTGGAAGAGCCTATTCCTATCTTGCCTTTTTGGAGAATAAGGGTTATAATAAGGGTGTTGAAAGAGATTGCAAAAACACAAGTTACTCTTTTCACAATAAATTTTTTGATTTTCATAAGGAGGAAATCACGAATGGTAGTTAAAGTTGGTATCAACGGTTTCGGACGTATCGGACGCCTTGCCTTCCGTCGTATTCAAGAAGTTGAAGGTGTTGAAGTAGTACGCATCAACGATCTTACTGATCCAGTAATGCTTGCTCACTTGTTGAAATACGATACAACTCAAGGTCGCTTCAACGGTACTGTTGAAGTTAAAGACGGTGGATTCGAAGTGAACGGTAAGTTCGTTAAAGTATCTGCTGAGCGTGACCCAGAGCAAATCGACTGGGCTAACGATGGCGTTGAAATCGTTCTTGAAGCAACTGGCTTCTTTGCAAGCAAAGAAGCTGCTGAAAAACACCTTGTTGGTGGCGCTAAGAAAGTTGTTATCACTGCCCCAGGTGGAAATGACGTGAAAACTGTTGTATTCAACACAAACCACGACATCCTTGACGGAAGTGAAACAGTTATCTCAGGTGCTTCATGTACTACAAACTGCTTGGCTCCAATGGCTAAAGCACTTCACGACAGCTTCGGCGTGAAACAAGGTTTGATGACTACAATCCACGGTTACACTGGTGACCAAATGGTTCTTGACGGACCACACCGTGGTGGTGACCTTCGTCGTGCTCGCGCAGCTGCAGCTAACATCGTTCCTAACTCAACTGGTGCGGCTAAAGCTATCGGTCTTGTTATCCCTGAATTGAACGGTAAACTTGACGGTGCTGCACAACGTGTTCCAATTCCAACAGGTTCTGTAACTGAATTGGTAGCTGTTCTTAATAAGAACGTTACTGCTGATGAAGTGAACGCAGCAATGAAAGCAGCTTCAAACGAGTCATACGGATACACTGAAGATCAAATCGTTTCTTCAGACATCATCGGTATGTCATACGGTTCATTGTTTGATGCAACTCAAACTAAAGTTCTTGACGTTGATGGAGAACAATTGGTGAAAGTTGTTTCATGGTATGACAACGAAATGTCTTACACAGCTCAATTGGTACGTACTCTTGAGTACTTTGCAAAACTTGCAAAATAATCATTGAGCGAAAGCCTGCCTTTGGCAGGCTTTTTTTGCGCTTAAAATCTCGATAAGTTTTTTGTTTTCTTTCTCACAATAAGCCTACTTGTGATATAATAGGAACGTATAAAAAATAAAGAGGGGTTTTTGTATCATGGCAAAAATGACTGTAAAAGACGTTGACTTGAAGGGCAAAAAAGTCCTTATTCGTGTGGACTTTAACGTTCCTTTGAAAGATGGCGTTATTACAAATGACAACCGGATTACTGCTGCTCTTCCAACAATCAAGTATGTTCTTGAGCAAGGTGGACGCGCAATCTTGTTCTCTCACCTTGGTCGTGTGAAAGAAGAAGCGGATAAAGAAGGTAAATCATTGGCTCCAGTAGCAGCTGCTCTTGCTGAAAAATTAGGTCAAGACGTTGTTTTCATTCCAGGTGCAACTCGTGGTGCTGAATTGGAAGCAGCGATTAACGGCTTGGAAGACGGTCAAGTCCTTCTTGTTGAAAACACTCGTTTTGAAGATGTGGACGGTAAGAAAGAATCTAAAAACGATGCTGAGCTTGGTCAATACTGGGCATCTCTTGGAGATGGTATCTTCGTAAACGATGCTTTCGGTACAGCTCACCGTGCTCACGCATCAAACGTTGGAATCTCAGCCAATGTGGAGCAAGCGGTAGCCGGTTTCCTTTTGGAAAACGAAATTGCGTATATCCAAGAAGCTGTTGACAACCCAGTTCGCCCATTTGTAGCGATTCTTGGTGGTTCAAAAGTTTCTGACAAGATTGGTGTTATCGAAAACTTGCTTGAAAAAGCAGATAAAGTCTTGATTGGTGGAGGAATGACCTATACCTTCTTCAAAGCTCAAGGCCTTGAAATCGGAAACTCTCTTGTTGAAGAAGATAAATTGGACGTTGCGAAAGCTCTTCTTGAAAAAGCGAATGGGAAATTGGTCTTGCCAGTGGATTCTAAGGAAGCAAATGCTTTTGCAGACTATACTGAAGTTCGTGATACAGAAGGTGAAGCTGTTTCTGAGGGCTTCCTTGGTTTGGATATCGGTCCAAAATCAATCGCGAAGTTTGATGAAGCTCTTACTGGTGCTAAAACCGTTGTTTGGAACGGACCAATGGGTGTCTTTGAAAACCCAGACTTCCAAGCTGGTACTATCGGTGTGATGGATGCCATTGTGAAACAACCAGGAGTGAAATCAATCATCGGTGGTGGTGATTCTGCAGCTGCAGCGATCAACCTTGGCCGTGCAGATAAATTCTCATGGATTTCAACTGGTGGTGGTGCTTCTATGGAATTGCTTGAAGGAAAAGTACTTCCAGGTTTGGCTGCCTTGACAGAAAAATAAACACTTTAGAAAAGGTTGGGGTGGACGGCAGTCCCCCCTCTTTTTGGTGTGGTGAGTTTTATGAAGATCCTTCGTTATTTTAAGCGCTATCGTTTTAATCCTCAGAAATTCCGTTTGGGTATGCGAACCTTCAAGACCGGTTTAGCTGTTTTTCTGGTGCTGCTCCTCTTTTATATCTTTGGTTGGGATGGGATGCAGATTGCTGCTTTAACGGCTATCTTTACCTTACGGGAGGATTTTGATCAGAGTGTCCACTTTGGCATGTCGCGGATTATTGCCAATAGTATTGGTGGCTTCTATGCTCTTCTTTATTTTATATTGGAGCGGGCCTTTCCAGGCAATCCCTGGGTTTTGCTTTTGGCGGTTCCGATTGGTGTCATGTTAACCATCATGACCTGTGTGGCCACGAATACGGGGGGAGCAATTATCGGTGGTTCGGCGGCCTTTCTGATTATTAGTTTGTCCATTCCCTATGGTGAATCGATGCTTTATGTTTTTACCCGTGTTCTTGAGACTTTTTTTGGCGTTTTTATCGCAATTTTAGTGAATTACGACCTCGATCGGATGAAGGAAATATTCCTCAAAAAATAGTGTCAGAAAAACTGACATGATAACTTGACAGATGGTTTTGCCAGCTTTATAATGGATTACAGAAAGGTTCCAAAAGATGAAAGAAAAAGAATTGCGTCGCCATTTGGCTGTTTTTCCCATGTCCAGTGTTCGGAAGTTGACGGATCTCTCGGATCGCCAAATTCGTTACTACGAAGAGCACGGTTTGGTGAAACCAGAGCGAAATGAAGGAAACCGCCGTTATTTTTCCTTAAATGATATGGATCGTTTATTGGAAATTAAAGATTTATTGGCGGAAGGTTATTCGATTGCGGACATCAAAAAACGCTTTTATCAAAGGGAACAAAAATCACGTCAAAAGATGAGCGATAAGGCTGTTCGCAGAGCCCTACACAGGGATATTGTGCGAGAAGGTCCCTTCGCTTCAGGAGGCAGTGGTTTTAGTTCTCTGGGGCCTAACCATTTTTAAAAAGGAGTTCCCTATGTCTGTTACCGCAGAACAAATTCGTCGAGAAGTTAAAGAAAAAAATGTTACCTTTATCCGCCTTATGTTTACGGATATTTTAGGCACCATGAAGAATGTAGAGATTCCTGCCACGGATGAACAGTTGGAAAAGGTTCTGAGCAATAAGGCTATGTTTGATGGCTCTTCGATTGAAGGGTTTGTGCGGATCAATGAGTCTGATATGTACCTTTATCCGGATTTGGATACCTGGATTGTCTTCTCTTGGGGAGATGAGAACGGTAGTGTTGGAGGTTTGATTTGTGATGTCTACACAACAGAAGGAGAACCCTTTGCAGGAGACCCACGTTCCAATCTCAAAAAATCGCTCAAACATATGCAGGAAGCAGGTTTTTCTTCCTTTAACCTAGGTCCTGAACCAGAGTTCTTCCTCTTCAAGATGGATGATCAGGGTAAACCAACCCTGGAAGTAAATGACAAGGGGGGCTACTTTGATTTGGCTCCAACAGACTTGGCGGACAATACCCGCCGGGAAATCGTGAATGTCTTGACTAAGATGGGCTTTGAAGTGGAGGCTAGTCACCATGAAGTAGCTGTTGGCCAGCATGAGATTGACTTCAAGTATGATGATGTGCTCAAGGCCTGCGATAAAATTCAGCTCTTTAAGCTGGTTGTTAAGACCATTGCTCGGAAGCATGGTATGTATGCGACCTTTATGGCCAAGCCTAAACACGGCATTGCTGGTTCAGGGATGCACTGCAATATGTCCCTCTTTGGTCCAGATGGGCAAAATGCTTTCTTTGACCCAGAAGATCCAAACGGTATGCAGTTGTCCGAAGTGGCCTATTATTTCTTGGGTGGCCTTCTGAAACACGCTTACCATTACACGGCTGTTATGAACCCAACCGTTAACTCTTACAAGCGACTTGTTCCTGGTTACGAGGCCCCTGTTTATATTGCCTGGGCTGGACGAAATCGTTCTCCACTGGTTCGTGTGCCGGCTAGTCGTGGGATGGGGACACGTTTGGAACTGCGGTCGGTGGATCCAATGGCCAATCCTTATATCGCTATGGCGGTGCTCTTGGAGGTTGGTTTGGATGGAATTGCCAACCGCATTGAGGCACCAGAACCAATTGAATCCAATATCTACACCATGTCGCCAGAAGAGCGTCAGGAGGCAGGAATTACCGATCTTCCATCGACCCTCCACAATGCGCTCAAGGCCTTGACAGAGGATGAGGTTGTGAAAGAAGCGATGGGCGAGCACATCTACTCCAATTTCCTTGAAGCCAAACGGATTGAATGGGCCAGCTATGCGACTTATGTTTCCCAATGGGAAATTGATAACTATTTGGAAATGTATTAATTCTGCTTTCGTCTGCAAATCGAAAGTCTATAAAAGCATCAGGTCTAGTCAACTGGCTAGGCCTTTTCTGCGTTTGCTAGTTGAAATTCCGTGGGTTTTTGATTTTGCCGGTCATTCGGTATAAAATAAAGAGAGATATAATCCTAGTCTGTTAGTATAGAGCAGCGAGCTCTAGGTGACCTAAAACTTTCTGATGAAACTTTCGAAGAAAATTCCAAATAGGTAGGGCAAGACGGGCTAAGGCAGCAATATAGGATAAACAAAAAGAGTATAGAAAGGTGTAAGGGATGAAAAATCGTTGGTCATCGGAGGAGCTTTTGGGGCGAGTTGAGGCAGATTTACTGTTTGAGAAGCAGCACTGGTTACTCTTGGTTTGTGCGGTTCTGGTAGGCTGTATTGGTCTGAACTTGAACGTTATTCCTATGATTTTGGGAGCCAAATTATTATCGCCCTTGATGCCGGCTATTGTCGGGCTGGCTTTTGGAGCTTCGTTTTTAGATTTTTCCTTGGTCAAACGGTCACTGAGGATTTTGCTTTTGCAGATTGTAGCAGCTTTGCTGTTGGCCACTCTTTATTTTTGGTGGACGCCCCTGCAAGCAGCTGGGGTAGAGTTACAGGGGCAGACGAGTCCAACGCTTTGGAATGTCTTGATTGCTTTTATCGGAGGATTGGTCGGAGCTGTTGGCTTGCGTCGTAAGGAAGTCCATCATCTGGCTGCGGGGGTGGCATTGGCTACCTCCCTAGTTCCGCCTCTTTGTGCAGCGGGTTATGGGATTGCTCATGCGGATACGACTTTTGTCCTAGGGGCGCTCTACTTGTTTGCAATCAATGTTTTTTTCATCTTGCTGGCTCATTACTTGGTTTCCTATTTAGTAGGAGATGCTGAGAGGAAGAGTCTTAATGAGGTGCTGGTGGCTACGCTGCTCCTGAGTGTGAGTCTTTTGTTAACCTTTCCAGCCAAGACGGCAGCGGATAAACTAGTTTTTGAGGAGCAGTTGCGGGTTTTTGTGGCGCAGGAATTTTCCCAATATGCGATTGTCAGTCAGACCTATGATGCACAAAAGCAGGAGTTGCGACTCAGGATCGCCGGGCGAGAGCTAAGTTCTTTTGAATTGCTGGCTATAGAAGGTCACAAAGATGATTATGGGCTGGAGCGGGTTCAGTTAGTGGTGGAGCAGATGCTCACTACTGTAGCAGTTAAGGAGGATGAGTCATGAAGGTTCGAAAAATTGGGATTATCAGTCTCTCGAGTGGAATGCTCGGGGAGGCCTTTGTAGCGCATGAGCGAGAGCTTGGTTTACGACGATTGCAAGAGTTGGGGCTGGAGGTTGTTTACTTGCCTAATGCGCTCAAGGGATTAGATTATTTAGACCAACATCCGGAAGCGCGTGCCGAGGATCTGCTAGCTGCCTTTTCCGACCCGTCTCTGGATCTGATTCTCTGTGCCATTGGCGGTTTGGACAGCTACCGCCTGCTGCCCGCCCTGTTTGCGGAGCAGCAGCTCGAGCAGGCGTTGACGTCTAAGATCTTCCTAGGCTTTTCGGATACCACCATCAATCACCTGATGCTGCAGAAGCTGGGCCTGCCCAGCTTCTATGGCCAGGCCTTTCTTCCAGATATTTGCGAATTAGCTCCAGAAATGCTTCCTTACACCCGTTCCTATTTTGAAACTTTGGTGCAAACGGGAAAAATTGAGGAGATCCGCCCAAGTTCACTTTGGTATCAAGAAAGGACTGATTTCAGCCTCGCTGGTTTGGGGCAATCCATGCCCTCCTATCCCAATCAAGGTTTCCTCCACTTGCAGGGATCAGCCACCTTTAAGGGTCCGATTCTGGGCGGCTGCCTCGAATCTCTGTATGAAATCTTAGCAGGAGATCGGTTTCCAGATCAAGCCCAGCTCTGCCAAGACTACCAACTTTTTCCTAGCCTGGAGGATTGGTCGGGGAAAATCCTCCTTCTTGAAACCAGCGAGGAAAAGGCCAATCCAGCAAAATTTGCTCGGATGCTTAGCCGCCTGAAGGACTACGGTCTGTTTGAAGTCGTTAGTGGCCTACTTTTTGGGAAACCCCAGGACCAGGCCTACATGGAGGACTACCATCGAATCCTAGTAGAGGTGCTTGACCAGCCAGACCTCCCAATCCTAGCCAATATCAATGTCGGTCATGCCACTCCTCGTTGCATTGTCCCCTTGGGTATTCCCGCCCAGGTCGATGCTGAGGAACAGGTGATTCGTTTTGACTATACTTAAAAAGACCTCCAATCAGGTCCATAATGAATTGGCTCCGTAGTGTTGAATGAGGTCATTAGCTTTCTTATGAATTTATTCTTTAGTGGATATTATCGACATCTCTTCTAGTGTCTACCATTTGTCAACCATTTTTCTAAAAATTGGCCAATTTATTTGGCAGGGTGGTGCCTGCTGAGCCTAGTTGGTAAGCGAAGAGAAGGGGATTTTGTGTCAAGGTCTTGAGCGTCAGCGTGCCTTTACACGGAAGCCCTCTTCTCTTACAATAGGCTAGCTCACAGGCAACTTTTGATTATTTTATAGATATAGTCGTTTAGCTTATAAACCGACATGACATACTGGTCTTATGGCATACGGAATTGATTTTAGAAAACGTGTCCTCGCTTATGTAGAAGAGGGACATACACGTCAAGAAACTGCAAGACTATTTAATATTAGCACGAATACTTTATACACCTGGGAAAACAATAGGGTGTGTCAAGAATTTTGTGTAAACTCTAAAGTAGAGTTTGAATGTGTTTATTAATTGGGCAAGAAATTGTAAGGCTTCCCCTTTTGAACCTAGTTGGATAACAAGAGAAATAGGGATTGGTGTCAAGGCTTTAAGCGAAGTGTGCCCCTTTACACCATATCCAATTTCTCTTAAACTAAATGAGGCTCAAAAGGGAAACTGCTCTTAGTAACTATTCATAAAACGATTCTAAGGTGTCACAACAAGCACTGAAACCTCTGTGTGAACGGTCTTCATTTTTCAAATTGTACTCTTCAAAATAGGCGACTAGACAACGTTCTAAAGATTCTTCATTTGGAAAAACAACTCGCTTCTTGGTTTGTCTCTTAAGGGCACCTCTAAAACATACTAAGCTTAGTAGTGAGGAAATCTCCGACGGGAGAAAGTACTCACTACTTTTTCTTTATGTTAAAGTAGAGGTGTCTTGTTAAGTCGTATTTCTATTTGGCGTTAGACGTCGTTTCTAAAACTAGACTTCCTGCAAAACAGTGACAGAACCTGAGATTAATCGGAGTCATCACTTGAAAAAGACTGAGTTACAAAATGTTTCAGTGTGGTTATGTGATCTAATACATTAGTTCCGCAGGAAGTCTACTGGCAAGACACCTGTTTTAGTTAGAATTTGATCAAAGTATGTTGGGCGCTAGACGTCGTGTATTGAAAATGAAATCACTAAAACAAGGAATCATTCAAGACAAAGAGGTAACTAATATGCGGGCAGTATTTGGAATTGATGTGAGTAAAGCGAGCTCAGAAGTAGCAGTTTTGGTAAATCAGAAAAAAATTCATGCTTATACCATACCAAACGATGGTATCGGCTTTTCTCGTCTACTGGACGACTTGAACAGTGTTCAGAAGCCAGAAATTATTTTTGAAGCAACTGGTGTCTATTCTCGTCGTCTTCAAGCTTTTCTCGAAGATCATAAACCATCTGTCACAAATAAGGATGCCTGTTTAACACCGTTAGCCTTTATTTTTTCAAGCAAATCAGACCAGGCTGTATTATTTTCATTTGGTGATATTTCATATCCAAGGATTTCTTTATAACCTTGATGTGTAATTCCAAGGGCAATATGAATACACTCTTTACTTACAGAAGTCCGACGTAATGGGAGATAAGTGCCATCCAAAT
>NZ_JACBXX010000116.1 GCF_013415245.1 Streptococcus danieliae
GTCTAGTAAATTGATTGGCATCTGTTTCCTCCGATTTTTTATCTTTTTATTAGTATATCGGATAATAGGGATTCAAGATAGATACCTCGTTATTGGACGCTTACGCTCTTTTATCACTTATTCGAGACTTTAAACACCAAAAGACCCTCGTGAGGTTTGTGTCTCACGAGGGTTCTTGCTTAGAGATTAAAGAGATCGTTGAGGTTTTCAGCCAGGGTTGGATGGGTGAAAATTTGTTGGGCTAGGTAGGTGTAAGGGATCTCATTGTCCATCGCCATGGTGATTAAATTGATAATCTCTTGGGCATTGTGGGCCAGGATGCTGACTCCAAGAATTTGCTTGGTTTCAGGATTTACAATGGCCTTGAAGGCTCCACGAAGGTCACCGTCTACGTGACCACGAGGCATACCAGCTACTGGCATTTCTTTAGCCTTGTAAGGGAGGTTGGCTGCCTGAGCTTGGGCTTCGGTAAGGCCGACTTGGGCTAGGGTTGGGCTGATAAAGATGGAGTTTGGAATGTGTTTGCGGTTTTCGAGGTTATAGCTGCCGTCGCCTTCCAAGTAGTTGTAGACAATTCGGAAATCGTCAAGAGAGATGTAGGTGAATTGTGGGCCACCGTTGACGTCACCGACGGCAAAGACACCAGGGACAGTCGTTTGACAATGTTTGTCAACTTGAATGGCACCGCGATCGGTTAGGGCGATGCCGGTGTTTTCTAAGCCCAGGTTTTGAATATTGGGTTTGCGTCCAGTTGCATAAAGGAGGGCGTCAAATTCAAAGTCTCCTTGGTTGGTTTGGAGGAGCACTTTGCCCTCTTCTGTGTTAGAGATAGATTGGGTTAGGACGCCGAGCTGGATCTGAATGCCATCTTCTTCTAGATAGCCCTTGGCCATTTGGGCCAGGCTCGCTTCGCTCCGTGGTAGGAAGGTATCGCTGGCATCTAGGATGGTTACTTGGCTACCGAGTTTGTTGTAGAGGCTGGCAAATTCAAGACCGATTGGTCCAGCTCCGAGGACACCTAGGTGTTGGGGTTGCTCGCCCAAGTTTTGGATACCAGTCGAATCATAGACATGGTCGCTTTCAAGCAGGCCAGGGATTGGTAGTTGATTGGAGATGGCTCCGGTGTTGATGACGATCGTGTCTGCTGTCACCTCTTGGCGTTCAGATCCTGCTTCGAGTTGGACAACTTTGTCGGATAGGAAGCTGGCGGTGGCATCAAAGAGGGTGACACCGGCTCCTTCTAACATGGCATAGTTCTTCTGATTGAGGCGGCCTGTTACCGCTTCTTTTTCAGTCATGACTTGGCTGAACGAGAGGTTTTGGTTGGCTGCACGGAGAAGGGTTTTTGTGGGGATACAGCCGATGTTGATACAGGTTCCGCCATACATAGCTGGGTCCTGTTCTACTAAACCAACCTTTTTGCCTTGGCTAGCCATCTTAGCAGCTAGGGTTTTTCCTGCTTTTCCAAAACCAATAACAAATAAATCAAAATGTAGCATAGTTCGTTCCTTTATCAAAAAAGCACCAGCAAGAAAGCTGGTGCGTGGGTCTTAAAAGAGTTTTTTCAACTTATCGACCGCACCGCTGAGACCTTCTGATCCTGAAACCAAGGCTTTGGCTTGGTCAAGGTAAGACCCAAGATCATCTTTGTGTTCATCGATGAAGCTTTTAGCAGCTTCGAAGTCTTTGTTCTCGATTAGTTCTTTAACCTTATTGAAGAGTTCAACTGGATTCATAGGATTCTCCTTTTATTTTTCTATTATTAGGATAGCATAATTTGTGAGGAAAGGCTATTCATACGGATTGGTTGAAACAAAAACAGCTTCGGGAACGTAAAAGTCGCTAGTTAAGAGTTCTAAACGGCCTGTTTGCGGATCCCGTTTGAAGACAGTTGCGTTATCGGATTCTTGGTGGACCACAATCAAGAAGTTTTGGTCACTGGAGAAATTAAAGTCACGAGGGAAGTCTCCCTGGCTGGGAACAATCTGTACTTGTTGGAGATTGCCATCAGCCAGAACCTTAAAAACAGTAATGGAATTGTGGCCACGATTTGAAACATAGACAAACTTGCCATCCTGGCTCATACGGATTGCACCAACAGCATTGTCTCCTTGATAATCTACTGGTAGGGTGGTTTGCTGGCTGAGGTAGTCAAAATCACCCACCCCATCATAAACCAAGGTTTCCACGGTAGAGTTGAGTTCACAAGCTAGATAGGCCATTTTAAAGTGGGGGTGGAAGACCAGGTGGCGGGGGCCAGAACCGGACTGAGCCTGGTAGTGAGTGATTGGAGTGAGCTTGCCGCTATCGGCAACCGCATAGGTGGTTACACGGTCAGCTCCAAGATCACAGGTCACCAGATACTTGTCAGGGGTTAGGTCTGAGAAGTGAACATGGGATGAACCCTGATTGGGGTGGGGACCAGAGCCCTCCTGGTTGACAGAATCAACTAAGGTTAAACTGCCGTCTTCCTCAATGCGATAAGCGGTTACTTGTCCCTTGTGGTAGTTGGATCCGTAAACCAGTTGTCGTGGTCCATCGTAGGCGACGTAGCAGAGGGAAGCCCCGTCCTCCAGGACATGATTGAGGAGGTCTCCTGTTAAGGTGTAGGCTCCGATACCACCTTGGCCATTTTGACCAGCAACACTGTAGAGTTGCCCCTTCGGGTTAAAAGTGAGGTAGGTCGGACTGGTTTCTGGAGTAAGGAGTTTGAGGGCTGACAGTTGGCCAGTGCTCAGATCCAACTTGGCTGTGTAAATCCCTTTAGAATCGCGTTTTGTATAAGTTCCGAAATAGAGAGTATCAAACATAAGCATCTCCTTTAAATAGAGTTTAGGGGCTTGGATTTCTTGGTAAGAAGCAAGCGCTAACTGCTTTTATTATATCATAGGCTGGTCGCAGTTTTTTTGCTTAAAAAATGCTAAAATGAAAGGAAATCTCGAAAAAGGAGTTCAGTATGCAGGAAAAAGAACGAACGTTTACCCTCTCCTGGTTTTTTAGATGGTTTTTAGACAATAAGGCGATTACCGTCTTTTTAGTCTGCCTCTTACTTTTTTTGAATATTTTTCTCTTAACGAAAATTAGCTTTTTAATCACCCCGATTCTAGGTTTTCTGCAGATTTTGGCTTTGCCCTTGATTATGTCGGGTCTGATTTTTTACTTGCTCAATCCCTTGGTGGATTTTTTGGAATCCCGGAAGCTGCCGCGGATTTGGGCGATTGTCCTCGTCTTTGTCCTGATTTCAGCCTTGTTGGTTTGGGGAGTAGCGGTGCTGATTCCGAATTTACGGAATCAGTTTCTAGCCTTTGTCCAGAACTTCCCGTCCTATCTGGAGAAGGCGGAGGTGGTGCTGAATCAGCTGGTGGACCAGCCGCTCTTTGATGCAGCGAGACCACAATTTGTGGCGCTGAATAGTGAGATTTCTGATCGCTTGACCGAGTTTGTCAGCCAGTATTCGCCGCGGGCGGTCAACTGGGCTAGCAATTTTTTGACTGGTTTGTCTCAGTTCTTTGTGGCGATTTTGATTATGCCCTTTATTGTGTTTTACCTCTTGCGGGATGGTAAGGAGTTGAATGCCTATTTGACCAAGTTTATGCCCACCAAGTTCCGACCAACCTTTAGTCGCGTTTTGACAGATGTCAACAAGCAGTTGGGCAATTATGTTCAGGGGCAAATTACTGTAGCCGTGATTGTGGCGCTGATGTTTATCCTCTTTTTTAAACTAATTGGTCTCAATTATGCGGTTACCTTGGGAGTGTCTGCGGGCCTCCTCAATCTGATTCCCTACTTGGGTAGTTTTCTGGCCATGATCCCTGCTCTTATTCTGGGTTTGATTGCTGGGCCAGCCATGCTGATCAAGGTGATTTTGGTCTTTATTGTCGAACAAACCATCGAGGGCCGGTTTGTGTCGCCCTTGATTTTGGGAAGCCAATTGAATATTCATCCCCTGACCATCCTGTTTGTTCTTCTGACTTCGGGAAGTATGTTTGGTGTTTGGGGCGTTTTCCTAGGGGTACCGGTCTATGCCTCCCTCAAGGTTGTGGTGGAAGCATTCTTTACCTGGTACAAGGAAGTATCTGGATTGTATGAGGAGGAAGAGCATGAATCCTAGTCAAGCTTTTTTGGAAGCTTTGGAGCGACAAGATTTAGAGGCTGCCCAGCAGGCCTTTGACCAGTTATTGCAGGAGTCCTCAGAGGAGCAGCAATTTGAGATGGCTCTCTATCTGGAAGAGATGGGTTTTTATGAGCAAGCCCAATTGCTTTATGAAAAAGTTAAAGTAGCTTATCCGGAAGCCTATTTGAGCCTAGCCCAAATGGCTAGTCAGGAAGGGCGGACCGAGGAAGCCTTTGCCTACCTTGAAGAAATTTCAGCAGCTAGTGATTGGTACTTGGCCAGTCTTTTGGTCAAGGCTGATCTCTACCAAGCAGAAGGGTTGACTGATGTTGCCCGTGAAAAATTACTGGAGGCTCAGGCCCTTAGTGATGATCCGGTTATTGTTTTTGGATTAGCGGAATTGGAGTTTGAATTGGGCCATTACCAGGCGGCAATCCAGTCCTATGCTAGCTTGGACAACCGAGAAATCTATGCCCTAACCGGGATTTCGACCTATCAGCGGATTGCCCTTAGCTATGCAAGTCTTGGGAAGCTGGAAGTGGCCATTGAATTTTTAGAAAAAGCCATCGAACTGGAATATGATGATAAGAGTGTCCATGAATTGGCGCTCCTGTTACTCGAGACCGGGCGGGCCCAGCGTGCCTTGGATTATTTCCGCCAATTGGAGGCCTTGTCACCTGATCTGCTAGGCTTTGAATTGGGTTATGCACGGGCCTTGCGCGAAGAGCACCAGTTGGATCAAGCTTTGCGCGTGGTTGAGGAGGGCTTGCAGAAGAATCCTTTTGATGAGCCCTTGATGTTATTGGCTTCCCAGTTATCCTATGAGTTGCATGATGTTGCGGGAGCGAAAAAGTATTTATTGGCGGCGCGTGAGATTGCAGAGGATTTAGAGGAGGTTTATCTCCGGCTCAGCAATCTGTATTTGGAGGAGGAGAACTTCCAAGACTTGGTCGATCAGGTTCCTTCAACAGTCGATTCCGTCTTGACCCAGTGGAATTTGGCCAAGGCCCTCCAAGAATTGGAACGGGATCAGGAATCTCTGGAGCTGTACCAGAACTTAATGGGAGATTTGAAAGACAATCCCGAATTTTTGCAAGAGTATGTCTACCAGTTGCGGCAAATGGGTTATAGAGAGGATGCGGCAGAGGTGGCTCAACTCTATCTCCATCTGGTTCCAGATGATCCGGATATGCAGGAATTTTTGGATGGTCTAAATGATTAAAATATATCCAGCTTTCGGATTTGGTGTCCGAAAGTGTGGTATAATGAAGGAGATGTTTTCAAATAAGGAGTTGTCATGAAGAAAGCCCTGATTGTGGTTGCCCAGGTGAATCAAATTCAAGAATTGGAGACTTTACTGAAGTCTGTGATTCTCCATAACCAAAACCTGCATTTTTACATTGCCCACGATGGAATCGCCAAGCAATGGTTTACGAAAATTCGGAAGAGATTGGCTCGAATGGCTGTCGAAGTGACATCTGTTCGCCTGCCTGAAAATCTTGCTCAATTAGAAGTAAGTCCCTTCCGCTACACACTCGACCACTATGTGGTGGAGGAGAATGTCTTACTACTGTTCCCAGATATGGTTGTGACAGCAAATCTGGAGCCAGTCTTTAAAAAAGATTTAGGTAATATTTTAACGATTTCCAATGTTCAGAATCAAGATTCTCAAGGAACAGGAGTGGGAGATCGGGTCAAGGTTGTTAGTCATCACGTTCCCAAATCGACTCAGGTTAACCATTCCCTCCTAGAGGACAATGTTGCTGATAGAGTAGGGATCGGATCCTTGATGAAAGGGAAAAAACGAAAGGGAATGGAGAATCTGGCCGATGTCGAGATGGAGAAGGGGCCAGTTTATCCGATCATTATTCATTATGATACCCCTTCTAAACCATGGGATGAACTTCGTCTAGTTCCCTATCAAGCCGTTTGGTGGTACTATGCCAACCTAGCCTGGGATGAATTGGTATCAACCAGCCCCTTCCTCTTGGAAAAGCAGGTTGAGTCCCTCTCCAATTATGATTTTGTCGGCTGGGTTTACACCTATTCCGATGAATTGCTTCATCTGGAGACTTTGGCACGGGAGTTGCCAAATATTGGCTTTGTAATTGCTGCCCCAACGGAGATTTCAGCTACCTTAATGAATCTTTTGGTTTATCCTAATATTAGTCTAGCTCCTGGTGTGGCACGGGATAGCTTACTTTATGAGGAAATTGTCCGGGAAGCGGATTTCTATTTGGATATTAACAACTACGCAGAGGTAGGTACAGTAGTGGCTGATATGGCAGCTGCTGGGAAGCCGATCTTGGCCTTCGAAGAAACTAAGCATGGGGACTATGGTCAAAAGATCTTTAGTCCGGATAATCTCTTCCTCATGATTGAAACTATTCGTCATTTGGAAGTGGATAGCCTGCTTTTTTCGATTGGCATCAATCACCAATAATAAGAAGTATGAAAGGAGGTTGGGACAGAAGTTCCACCTCTTTTTTGAGCTTGTGAAATTTGTCTGCCACATGGTGTCACCTTTCTGGCTTCGTTGATAACGAACCTTTCAATTTCGTCTATTTAAAAGCTCCTCGAGTCCCTTCCTGACTCCTTTGATAGCGAACTTTTCAATTTCGTTTATTTAGAAGCTCAGCGAGTCCCTTCCTGACTCCTTTGATAGCGAACTTTTCAATTTCGTTTATTTAGAAGCTCCTCGAGTCCCTTCCTGACTCCTTTGATAGCGAACTTTTCAATTTCGTCTATTTAGAAGCTCAGCGAGTCCCTTCCTGACTCGCTGAGAGAGTAAAGTACAAAAGCCTTGTTCCTTTGATATGGGAACAAGGCTTATTTTGTGTACTTTAGCTCTTTTTAGCGGCTTGTCGCATGGTTTCGATTTTTTTGGGGTCGGGGGTGACGCGTAGGGTGGTTTGTCCGGTATAGGTGACAAAGCCTGGGCGGCCACCTTTGGGTTTGTGGAGTTTTTTGATGGGCAACATGTCGACCTGGATGAGGTTGGAATGGCGGGCCTTGGAGTAGTAGGCGGCCAGTTCGGCGGCATCTGTTTTGATTTCATCCGAAGGGTTAGGGTTGTTGCTGATAACGACGTGGCTGCCAGGGATGTCCTTGGCGTGGAACCAGAGCTGGTCTTTTTTGGCCAACTTGAAGGTGAGTTCGTCGTTTTGCAGGTTATTACGGCCGACTAGAATGAGGGTCTCTTGGTCGCTGGCCAGGTAGGTTTCCGGCTTTTGGCGGCGAGCTCGTTTGTCTTGGCGGCTGCGTTTGAAGAGGCCAGCGCTGACGAGCTCCTCCCGTAATTCCGGGAGGTCCTCCAGGCGGGCTTCTCCAAGCAAGAATTGGACGCCTTCAAGATAGTGGGCCCATTCCTGACTTTCCTGGATTTGCTGCTGGAGATGGCGGATGGCTTCCTTGAGTTTTTGGTAGCGTTTGAAGTAGCGTTGGGCATTTTGGTTGGGTGTCAAGGCCTTGTCCAAACCAATGCGAATCGGTTCATCGGTATAGTAGTTGTGTAGGGTTACCTGCTCCTGGTCGTTGGGGACTTGATGTAGGTAGGTGGTCAGCAATTCCCCTTTTTGGCGATAGGTTTCCGCTGTGTCGGTGTCGGCCAATTCCTTTTCCAATTTTTGGAGCTTATCCAGCGTTTTTTTCAATTCCGAATCGACCCGCCGAATGAGCTCGCCCGCCTGCTGTTGGACGCGATCTTTTTCGGCTTTTTCGGCAAAAAAGAAATCCAAGGTTGCTGATAAGGAAGGAAAGGTCTGGTCTAAAGAGTCTGGGAAAGGAATCGGAGCAAAAGATTTGGCTGTCAAACGTCCCTGGCTAGGTGCCTGGAAAAAAGAACGGAAGGTCGCGAGCCGGTTGTCAGAAGCTGCTTCTAAAGTGGCTTCTAAGGCTAGGGCTGTGTCCCGTCCGAGCCCTTGGAATTGTCCCTGGAGGTTTTTGGCCGTCAGATCATTGGTTTGCAGGAAGGCAAAGAGGTCTTGGTCTCCGATTGTAAAGGGATTGGCTCGCTCATCGGCTGGTGGCTGGATGGCCTGAGCTCCGGGTAGGATGGTTCGATAGGAATTTTGACCAAAGCCCACATGTTTGATCGCCTCTAAGATTTTGTTTTGTTGCTGATCGATCAAGAGGATGTTGCTGTGTTTGCCCATCAATTCGATGTGTAAGAGGGCAGACTGGGCATCTCCGATTTCGTCCTTGTTTTGGACGGTGATTTGTAAGATACGGTCATTTTCAACCTGCTGGATATCCTGGATGATGGCTCCCTGCAGGTATTTGCGAAGTACCATGATAAATGTTGAGGGATTGCTTGGGTTTTCAAAGGTCTGCTGGGTTAGTTGGATCCGGTTGAGGGTTGGGTGAACGGAAACGAGGAGTCGATGGGTTTTCCCCTGGGACCGGATTTGGAGCAGGAGCTCTTTTGCAAAAGGTTGATTAATTTTTTGAATGCGTCCGCCAATTAATTGAGCTGCTAGTTCTTGCCTCATATGGTGGAGAAAAAAACCGTCAAATGACATGGGAACCTCCTTGATTCTAGTCTTTTGATTATAGCAAAAAAAGCGCTAATAGAAAAAACTCTGACTTGACTTTTGGGTCTATCTTGCATAAACTGAGAGTAATTGAAAGGGTATTTATGAAAAATAAAGCATTATTGACAACTGTCTTGGCCTTCTTTGTTTTGCTGGGGATTGGGATTGGTCAGGAGTTAGGCTGGTTCGGTTCGGCTCATCAAAACCAGGCGACCAAGGCAAAATTGGGAGTGCTGCAATTTGTGAGCCACCCATCCTTGGATGAGATCTATCAAGGAATCCAGGCCGGGCTTGAAGAAGCGGGCTATGGTGAAGATAAATTGGACATCCAGTTCCTCAATGGTCAGGCCGATCAGAGCAAGTTGACCTTGATGAGTCAAGAATTGATTGAAGGTGGGAATCAGGTGTTACTGGGAATTGCAACACCTGCAGTGCAGTCCCTGGCCAATGCCAGTAAGGACCTGCCGATTATCATGGGGGCTGTTTCCGATCCAGTTGGGGCTCGTTTGGTTGAAAATCCCGAGCAGCCAGGTGGGTTGGTAACAGGGGTTTCAGATCAGAACCCAGCGGCCAAACAGGTAGCCTTGATTCGCTCGCTCACTCCACGTGTGAAAAAGATCGGGGCCCTCTACTCAAGCGGTGAGGATAATTCCAAATCCCAGGTGGCAGAGTTTCAGGCAGCAGCTGCAGCAGCAGGCTTAGAGGTTGTGGAGCAGGCTGTTCCATCGACCAATGAGCTCAACCAGGCAGTCGGAGTCTTGGCTGCTAAAGTAGATGCCATCTGGGTACCCATTGATAACACCATTGCCTCAGCCTTCTCGACAGTAGTTGCAGCCAATCAAACCGCTAAACTGCCCCTCTATCCTAGTGCAACAGCTATGGTGGAAGCGGGTGGTCTCGCCTCAGTAGTGGTCGACCAGTTTGAATTGGGCCGAGCAACCGGGAAAATGGCGGCACGTGTCTTGCAAGGGGAAGATCCAGGAGAGATTCCGATTGAATTTTTCTCCCAAGGTAAACCTGTTCTTAATATGCAAGTTGCCAAGGAACTGGGGATTGTGATTCCCGAATCTATCCAGAAGGAAGCCCAGTTGGTGGGAACAGAGCAATAAACACTCGATTCATTTATAGAACCCTAGCCAGTGTGCTGGGGTTTGTTTTTTATGCTCAAAAAAACCCAGTCTGTCATGGTACGACGGACTGAGTTTTTAAGGATGTACCTGTTATCCAAGGTTAATAGCATTGGGAAATTTAGATGATATCTGACCTGTGTCCGACTTGTTTAGGGAAGTAAGTTATAGGGAGACACAGGTAGAGAGGCGGGATAACAGGAAACATCAGGTTAGCTATTATAGTCATTTAGTTTTTAAATAGTATGTTATTGCATCAGTCAAATCGCCTGTCTTTCTAAGCAATTCTGTCACCGCTTTTTTCAAAATAGCCCAACTGTTCTCAATAGGATTCAGTTCAGGGGAAT
>NZ_JACBXX010000042.1 GCF_013415245.1 Streptococcus danieliae
ACAGCACAGCACAGCACAGCACAGCACAGCACAGCACAGCACAGCACAGCACAGCACAGCACAGCACAGCACAGCACAGCACAGGTGAACACTCTGGATATGAACGACTAGATCTATCTTCTAAGGGTATTTTCTTAGAGAATCTGACAAAGATTGGTCAACTTTTTCCTGAAGTTCTGACAGAGAAAAGAGATGACAAGGGGCAACTCCGTCCTGCGATTGATTTTGATAAGTTAAAGCAGTTCTTATCAGAGGATATTGTTGAAGGACGAGAAAGTTATGAATTTACTTGGGTTGGAAAACGTGAAGCAATTGCTGGAGCAGGTAGACCAACCACTAAAACTTTGAGGCCAGACCTTGATGAAAGTGTTGATTTTGAAAACAGTGAAAATGTCTTTATCACTGGAGATAATCTAGAAATTTTAAAAATTTTGCAAGAATCCTATCTAGGCAAGGTTGATATGATTTACATTGATCCTCCCTACAATACAGGGAAAGACTTTGTTTATTCAGATAAGTTCCAAAAAACAACTGATGAGTTAGAAGATGCCATGGACCTTCGAGATGAAAAAGGACGACAAGTCGTAGGACTTACAAAAAATGAAAAAAGCTCAGCCCGTTACCACTCAGACTGGCTGAATATGATGTACCCGCGTCTAAGATTAGCTCGTAATCTTTTAAAAGACAGTGGCGTCATTTTTATCTCGATTGATGATAATGAACAAGCTCACCTTAAAGTTATTTGCGATGAAATCTTTGGGGAGGAGAATTTTGTGGTGAATTTAGCGATTGAAAATAATCCTAAAGGTAGAAAGAATGGTAAATTTGTTTCTATTAACCATGAAAGTCTGTTAATATATGCCAAAAATATAGGACAAGCAAATGGTTTTAAAGAGATAGTGAAAAAGGATAATCTTTTACAAGATGAATACGGATACTATACACATGGTAAACGTGTTTTAGTGGGAGAAAGCACTAATAGCATTGCTCAGAAAAATGAAAAAGATTATTCTGTATATTATAATGGTGATAATATTATTTTAGAAACAGAGGATATTAATCACATAAATGATGATTTGGTTTCAAATGGTTATACTGTATATAAGTCAATCAAAGGAGGCAAATTATTAGAGAATACATATACAAAAGATACATTTAAAGATTTATTTTCAAAGCATTCTTTGTTGTTTAAAGAGAATAGCATATATGAAAAAGATAGAAATGTTTTTAAACAACAAAAAAGTCTGATAAAATCAACGGATGAATGGGATCTGAAAACAGAGACAGCTTCTTTTCAATGTAATGGTTTTAATTCAAAAGAATTATTTTCTATGCCAAAAAATCCTCAATTTATACGAATGTTATTATCTCTTTTTGGAAAGTCTGATGCAATAGTACTTGATTTTTTTGGTGGATCAGGAACAACTGCACATTCAGTATATCTTCAAAATACCGAGGACGGTGGCAATCGCAAGTATATCCTTTGTACGTTAGGTGAAGAAGTGGCGGAGAAGTCAGTCGCCAAAGATGCGGGCTATGAGACAATTGACCAGATTTCACGCGAGCGGATTCGCCGTGCAGCTAAGAAAATTCAAGAAGAGCATCCAGAAACTGTTGGCAAACAAGATTTTGGTTTTAAAGCCTATCGCCTAGATAGTTCAAATTTCAAAGATGTGACAGCTCGCCCAGATGAAACCGTGCAAGGTAATCTCTTTGAGAGCGTGTCAAATATCAAAGACGGACGGACAAGTTTAGATATTCTTTTCCAAGTTATGCTAGCCTGGGGGATGGATTTGTCACTCTCTATAAAGAGTGAGAAAGTCACAGGTAAGAAAATCCATAATGTAGCAGAAGGTTCGCTTATCGCTTGTTTCGAAGAAGACCTAACTGAAGAGGTGATTCGTCATATTGCTGGAAAGAAACCTCTTCGTGTTGTTTTCTGTGACAGCTCATTCGCCAAATCAGCCGATAAAATCAACCTCACGGAGATCTTCAAAGAAATTTCCCCTCAAACCAAAGTGAAGGTGGTGTAAAGGATGAAAGAAGAACGGAAGTATCGGGAGTCTACCATTGATGATGAGATAGAAAATAAAATTTATTCTCTGGATATTGTCAGAACTGCTCGTATTAAAGCAAGTGAGAGATTATATAAATATTCGGATGCGTGGGATTTTTTGTTTTTAGGAATGAATATTGTATCTGTAGCTCTGCTAATAGTTTCTTTGTTGCCTTTGCCTATTAATGATAGCAAATCGGGTCTTATGATTTCATCGTGTTTTTCTTTGTATACAATGCTTGTTCAATATTTTTGTTCAGTACAGAATTATAATGAAAGAGCATTGAAATATCATTATCATCAATTGGAGTTAGAGAATTTAATACTACAACTGAAAAATATCTTTTTGAAGAATAATACTGAGGAAGGTTCTTATTCTGATTTGGATAGATTTAAACGTTATAGAGCAATTTTAGAAAAGTATCAAATTAGCCTTCAGGGGTATGAAAATCATGAAGATGTGGATTATAAGATAGCTAAGCAACAATTAGCTCGAAAATTTTTAAAACTTGATACTGAGATAAAACAAAGTTATTGGCAGAAGTTTCAAAGATGGATAGAGACGAAGGATTTTAGTCCAGATAATATTTTTATCTATCTGCAGATACCAATTGTTTTAACGATTATTGTACTTTATTCTTGGGTAGCTTATACAGGGATTAAATAAGACTAGAAAGGAATTCAGAGTAAACTGACTATAGATGCTACAGAATCTATAGTATATCTATGGTATGTTATGATGAAACTACAATTTAAACAGCAAGATTTCCAGATAGAAGCTGTCAATGCGATTGCCGATATTTTTCAAGGGCAGGCAAAACGAGATGGCTTTCGCTATTTGATGGATACAGGTAGGAGCCAGCAGGTGACACTGGATGTGGGGCAGGACGCTTTTTGGAATGCTCCGATTGAACTAAGCGAGGACACCATTAAAGAACAGGTCACCCAGATTCAGCTCAAGCACCATTTAAAGCCTTCAAGCAAGCTGGCACTTGAACGCATCGGTCAACGGACAGCCTATAACTTTACCATTGAGATGGAGACAGGTACAGGGAAAACCTACACCTATATCCGTACTATAATGGAATTGAATAAGCGTTACGGCTGGCTCAAGTTTATTATTGTTGTGCCTAGTGTCGCTATTCGGGAAGGAGTGCTCAAGTCCTTTCAGATGATGGACGACCATTTTCAGATGGAGTATGGCAAAAAGCCCCGCTACTTTGTTTACAATTCCAGCCGACTGAGAGATTTGGATACCTTTGCTAATTCCTCCGACATTCGAGTCATGATTATCAATTCTCAAGCCTTTAATGCCAAAGGAAAGGATGCCAGACGGATTCATATGGAGCAAGAGTCATTTGCTTGGCGAAAGCCGATTGATGTGATTGCGGCGATGAATCCCATTCTCATTATTGATGAGCCACAGTCGGTAGAGGGCAAGCAGACTAAGGAGCGTTTAAAGGATTTTCATCCACTATTTACTCTCCGTTATTCTGCGACCCACAAGGAAGACTATGATATGGTTTATCGCTTGGATGCAATGGATGCTTATAATCGAACGTTGGTTAAAAAAATTGCGGTTAAGGCTATTGAGCAAACTACTACGATGGGAACTCAAGGCTATCTCTATTTACAGGAGATTGTGCCCCAACGGACGGGAGCACCGAAAGCGCGGATTGAATTTGAGGTCAAAGGTAAGACAGGGATTCGTCGAAAAACGAAATTAGTGAGCGAGCCCTTTGATTTGTATATCGAGTCAGGAGAGTTGGAGGTTTATCGTGGCTGGACTCTAAGTGGTTTTGATGCGCGTGATAATAAACTGCAGATTGGTCCGACAAGAGAATTGTATGCAGGCGAAGTGATGGGGGAATTGAATGAAGCGAGTCTGAGGCGGATTCAAATTCGTGAAACCATTAAAAGTCACTTGGAGACTGAAGAGCGTTTGTATAACAAGAAAATCAAGGTTTTATCACTATTCTTTATTGATGAGGTTGCCAAGTATAAATGTTATGACGATCAACATCAAGCTTCTAATGGAGAATATGCGCAGATTTTTGAAGAAGAATACGAAGCGCAAGTTCAGGCATTACTGGGAGATCCCAATCGTCATGGGACGAATTTTTGGCATTACCTCAATCGTTACCAATCTGCTAAAGATGTTCATGCTGGCTATTTTTCTGTTGATAAAGTCAAGAAATCAGATAAGACGATTTTTGTGGATTACAAGTCGGCTAGTGAGAAAAGAGCGCAGCAATCCAATGATAGCGATGCCTATGATTTGATTATGAAAGATAAGGAACGTTTGCTTTCCTTTGAGGAGCCGGTTCGCTTCCTCTTTTCCCACTCTGCTTTGAAAGAGGGATGGGACAACCCTAATGTCTTTCAGATTTGTACCTTGAAGCAATCAAGTGCGGAAACTAGAAAACGCCAGGAAATAGGTCGGGGGATGCGCTTAGCGGTTGATCAAAACGGTGTTCGACAAGATAAAGAATTACTCGGGAATAGCGTTCATGACATCAATAAACTGACAGTCATTGCTAATGAAAGCTATGATGACTTTGCCCGTGGCTTGCAAGAGGAATTGCGTGAAGTTCTAGCAAATCGTCCCAGCAAAGTGGAAATTGATTTGTTTGCTGGTAAAGTATTGGTCAACGAAACAGGAGCGAAATTGCAGGTTACACCAGAGGTAGCAAGAGCCATTCAGTTTGAGTTAATTCGTCAGGATTATATTGATGACACAGGACAGTTGACTCCGCAGTTTTTTGAAGCTAAAGAAGAAAGAGAACTGCTCTTTACCTCCAAGGTGCAAGGTTTTGAAGGACAAGTGCTGGAGTTACTCGAAAGTATCTATACTTCAAGAAATTATTCAATTGAAAATGCCTATAATACGACCGTCGAGCTTGGGAAAGAAGTCAATGATGAGAATCTTGGAAAAGAAGAATTTTTAAAACTATGGAATACGATTCATCATAAAACTACTTACCAAGTAGATTTTGATGAGAACGAGCTGATTAAAAAAGCAGTGAAAGCTGTTAATGAAAAATTAGTTGTAAAGAAAGTGACCTTCCAGATTACCGAAGCAGCTGCAGACAGGATGGATCAAGAGTTAGGGTTGGATTTAAAAATAGCAAGTAATGGTAAGGAGATGGAACATGTGGAGATGCTCCCTGTAGAGGTTCAATATGACTTACTTGGAGAGGTTGCAGAAAAAACAGGTCTAACTAGAAAGACGATTGCGGGTATTTTGAGTCAAATAGCCCCGTATCAATTTGCTAAATTTAAGCAAAATCCAGAAGAGTTTATCCAAAAAGTCTCTATCCTAATTAATGAACAAAAATCAGCTCAAATCGTAGATCATATCCAATACAAGGTCTTAGAGGATTGTTATGATACCAATCTTTTTTACGATAATTCTGAAACAGCTAGACCATCAGATAATCATGTTCTAGAATCTGATAAATCCATCTACCACTATGTAAAGGTAGACTCGGAAATTGAGAAAAACTTCCAACATGAATTGGAATTTCAGGATGATGTCAAAGTCTATGTCAAGTTACCACGCGCCTTCAAAATCCCGACTCCATTAGGGAATTATAATCCTGACTGGGCCATTGCCTTCCGGGAAGGCAGTGTTAAACACATTTATTTTGTAGCTGAGACCAAAGGATCGATGTCTAGCTTGCAATTGAAACCAGCGGAAAAGGCGAAAATTGATTGCGCGAAGGCGCATTTTAAGGCCTTGAAAGATAAGGGGAATATTGACTCTAATTACGTTTATGGTGTGGTGGAAACTTATGCCGACTTATTGGCGATTGTCCAAAAGTAGAAGTATCTATTTGAAAACCCTTATAACGGAAGAACACAATAGCCCTAAAGCATCATACTGTTTTTTCTCTACCAGTTTTGGACTTACGGATTTTTAAATGAAAAGGATGGCTATATGTGTTATGATGCTAGTAGCTAAAATTTAATCTGTTTAGCGATAGTCTAAGATTCGTCTTTTGTGTATTTGGAAACGTGCAAGGAGCTTCTTATGTTTTATCAAGAACGCTATCAGAAAAAACATGAAAATTTTTCGAAAATCCTTAATCACCTCAATCAGAATTTAGGTGAGCGTCGGCTCACTGAGTTTTCTGATTTAGAGCTAAGTGGTCTCTTAAAGCAGTTTACGCTTTCATTCGATTTAATGTGGAAGACTCTAAAAGATTATCTCGAGTTCAATGGTGTTGACATTGGGATTATCTCACCGACAAATGTCTTAAGGTCAGCAGCTTCATCGGGTCTTTTGGAAGAAATGGATGTCGAAGGTGAAGATTTAATCGAAATGCTCAGAGCTCGAAATCAGCTAACCCATGTTTACGATTTTGAAACGGCTCTGGATCTTTTGGAGAGAATCAAAGCAACCTATGTACCGGAATTGTTGAAAGTGGAGTCCTTCTTCAATGGAAAATAAAACAGGTTTAAAATCGGAATTCCTAAAGGAGCTTCACGCGCGAATTCTCTCTTTCCCAGGAGTCGAACAAGTCTTTATTTTTGGCTCACGTGCGCGTGGGGATTATCGGAAGTATTCCGATGTTGACTTGGCGATTTTTGGGGAGCAGGTTTCCTTTGAAACGCTGGGGGCGATGCGACAATTTTTGGAAGAGCTTCCGACTATTTATCGTTTTGATCTCATTCATTTTGATAAACAAATGAATGAACAATTAAAGGTCTCCATTTTAAGAGAAGGTATTTCTCTAACTGCTTTGCTGGAAATTGAAGAAGAGCGGCCTCAGAAGGATGAGGGCTGAGTCTGGATAAAAACGCTATTCTAAAATCCCAAAGGAGTAACAATGGTCTTTAATGTTAAAAAAGAATACAAGGAGTTTTATCCGACCAAGGTGGAACCACGAATCGTTCAGGTGCCTAAGTTAAATTTTCTAGCAGTGAGGGGACAGGGGGATCCGAATGAGGCTGGTGGCGAGTACCAGGAGTCCATTCGGTTACTCTATCCGATTGCTTATACAATCAAGATGAGTAAAAACACCGATTATCGTATGGAGGGTTACTTTGATTTTGTCGTACCGCCTTTGGAAGCTCTTTGGTGGCAAGAAGGGGTCAAAGGTGTTGATTACGAGCGTAAGATGGATTTTCGGTTTATTTCGCTGATTCGGATGCCTGATTTTGTCAGCAAGGAAAATTTTGATTGGGCGATCGCGCAGGCCAGTCAGAAGAAGAAAATGGATTTTGCCAAGGTCGAGTGGTTCACCTATGATGAAGGTTTGTGCGTACAGTCCTTACATATCGGACCTTATGAGGATGAGCCGGCCATGGTTCAACGGATGCATGAATATATGAATAGAGAGGGATATCAGTTGGATATTGGGTCTGAACGAATGCATCATGAAATTTATATCAGTGATTTTCGTAAAACAGAACCTGCCCGACTAAAAACGATTCTGAGGCATCCGATTAAGAAAAAATAGTGTTCAGGAATTGTTCCCAACTTTTCGCTTGCATTCTATTTAAAATTCTTGTATACTAATTTCTTGTGAGAATATCCCTCACTTACTCGTCTTGAGGCGGGTCATTAGTCCAAAAGGAGGAACATAATCAATGGCTAAATACGAAATTCTTTATATTATTCGTCCAAACATTGAGGAAGAAGCGAAAGCAGCTTTGGTAGAGCGTTTTGACGCAATTTTGACAGACAATGGTGCAACCATCATTGAATCAAAAGCATGGGAAAAACGTCGCCTTGCCTACGAAATCCAAGATTTCCGTGAAGGTCTTTACCACATGGTGAACGTTGAAGCGAACGATGATGCAGCTCTTCGTGAGTTTGATCGTCTTTCAAAAATCAATGGCGACATTCTTCGTCATATGATCGTTAAACTTGACGCGTAAGAAGGTAACAAATGATTAATAATGTTGTACTTGTTGGTCGTATGACCCGGGACGCAGATTTGCGTTATACCCCATCTAATGTTGCAGTGGCGACCTTCACCTTGGCGGTGAACCGCCCCTTCAAGAGTCAAAATGGTGAGCGTGAGGCTGACTTCGTCAATGTGGTCATCTGGCGTCAACCAGCTGAAAATCTGGCTAACTGGGCTAAGAAGGGTGCTTTGATTGGAATTACGGGACGGATTCAGACTCGTAATTACGAGAACCAGCAAGGACAGCGTGTTTATGTTACTGAAGTCGTAGCAGATAACTTCCAAATGTTGGAAAGTCGCGCTGTTCGAGAAGGAAACGCCGGCGGTTCAAGTTTTGGTGGCAACAGCTTTGGATCTGCTCCAGCTGCTAACCAATCCATGTTAGAACCTGCAATGCCAGACTTTTCTCGAAACGATAGTCCTTTTGGTGCAACCAGCCCAATGGATATTTCCGATGACGACCTTCCATTCTAATGGATTGAAGAATAAGATAAGGAGAATAACATGGCTCAACAACGTCGTGGCGGATTCAAACGCCGTAAGAAAGTTGATTACATCGCAGCAAACAAGATTGAATACGTTGACTACAAAGATACTGAATTGCTTAGCCGTTTCGTATCAGAACGTGGGAAAATTCTTCCACGTCGCGTAACTGGTACTTCAGCTAAGAACCAACGTAAAGTTACAAACGCAATCAAACGTGCGCGTGTAATGGCTTTGATGCCTTACGTAAACGAAGACTAATCAGAATTAGGAGACTGGGGTCTTCCGAATCTGTACAGGAAGGGAGTTGGACAGAACTAAATTTGAAAAAATTTAGTTCGTAGTCCCACCCCCGAAAGGCTGATTAGGTCCTCTTCCGAGCTTGAAAAGCGAATGAAGAGGCCAATCAGCTACTGCGTCAAAGGCATTTTATTAACCAAAGTCAAAGAGGCTAGACTTTTGTCCCAGCCTCTTTTTGTTTTGTAATAGAAGCCTTTTCGAGAAGGGAATGGCCGTACACAGAGAGGTATTGGAGTGTTAGCTCTTTCGGCTCTTTGTCAACTGTAGTGGGTAGAATTTTACAATCTATAAATAGTGAGTACAATATAGCCTAAAAATGGCTTCCTTTCAATTCATATGGGATGCATTCCCTGTGGTGGGGGACGGCAGCGACCTCTGACGAGTTCCATGCCTTATTCGGGAACCGAAGTTTCCCGAATCCCCCGATTCCAAGCTCGGTGGCTTGGAATCTTTTCAGTACGACGGGCATGTCGTATATCTGAGGTGCAAGTCCTCTGTGGGCACCTGCTACCGGTGAACCCAATAGCGACTCCCAAGCCTGACTATCGTGAGGTAGCGGGGAGAGGAAGGGATAGCGAAATCGTGGCTCTACGAACAGAAATGTGATATGAAGGCGTATGTAGTGGATGAGGAGGCTGAAAACTCTAAAGTCCCAAAAGGTAGTCGTAACCTATATGCGTAGATCACGAGAGTAAGCGAGGAAAGATATACGACTTATCCCGTGAGGTCTCATGAGCGTCGTAGACGTAGTAACAACGAATCATGAGAAGTCAGCCGAACCCATAGTAGTGATGAAGTTTCTGTAATGGAAATGGAGCGAAGGGGCGAACAATTAACCGAAGTAATCCTACTTCACTTGTGTCTGTAAAAGAACGGTCTGATAGAACTGGAGACGGTCACGTATTGACTAGGAGAAGGTTCACGAATCTAAGATGTCCCTCAGACACCGAAACAAGAAAGGAATACGCACATGTCAGAATTGCTAGATAAGATATTATCTCGGAACAATATGCTTGAAGCCTATCATCAGGTAAAAAGAAACAAGGGTTCTGCTGGTATCGACGGAGTTACCATTGAGGAAATGGATAATTTCCTACGGCAACATTGGCGAGAAACCAAGGAACTTATAAAGCAGAGGAAGTACAAACCTCAACCAGTTTTACGAGTTGAAATTCCTAAGCCAAATGGTGGCGTCCGAAATCTTGGAATCCCTACAGTCATGGACAGAATGGTACAACAAGCGATTGTTCAAACCATCAGTCCAATCTGTGAAAGACACTTCTCAGAGTATAGTTATGGCTTTCGTCCCAATCGCTCTTGTGAGACAGCTATTATTCA
>NZ_JACBXX010000261.1 GCF_013415245.1 Streptococcus danieliae
CGCAGGTGGTTACCAAAAGGGACCAAAGAAACAACTCCCAAAGAAGTCGCTTTTATTGAAAATTGGATAAACAATTATCCTAAAAAATGTTTGGACTACAAGTCACCAAAGGAATTTCTTAGTGGTGGCTAATTTCAACTTGAAATTTAGCTAGAGGGAAGGAAAGTGAGGTGATATATAGCATGGCAATCCCAAAGTATCAACAAATTAAAGATGAACTCAAGCACAAGATTATCTCTGGACAATTTGAAAATGGAGATAAATTTTATACAGAGGCCGAATTGATTGATATGTATAATGTTAGTTCAATTACGGTTGTCCGTGCCTTGAACGACTTGGCAAAAGATGGTTACATCGTCCGCCAACAGGGAAAAGGTACCTTTGTATCCCGCGCTGGTAATCACAAACTCATCGAATATTCTGATGCTGATTTTCTTGAGGATAAAGTCGATGAAGTGACAGTCTTATCCATCACACGGGATAACAATCCAGAGTTCATCGCAAAACTTGGACTTGGTCCAATGCATTACTACTATAAGATCGAACGGATACGTACAGCGGATGGTACCCCTTATGTTTTCCATGAATCTTATATCCCGGAGCAGTATATCAATGCCAATTATCCGGATGTAAATTACTACAGCTCTATCTACGATCGGTTTAAATTTGACTACCATATTCATCTCAATGATGAAAAATTTGAAGAAACAACGGAAATTCTCTTTCCAACAGAAGCTGCAATTAGCAAACGTCTAGAGGTCGCAGAAGAGTTTCCAACTGTCCTTCAAATCAAAACCACACGCCTTGAATCTACTGGTCAAATTTTAGAATACCGTAAAACCTACAAACGTGGTGACTACTTTAAGTTCACCCTCCTATCACGGAATCAATAATAGTGATGATAAATGATAAACAATAAACATTCAAAAAGGCCTACTTCTCACCCAGGAGAAGCAAGGCCTTTTTTGTTAGAGTCCCAAACGATTAAAAATAGCTTCAACTCCGCTGGTGTAATAGTCTGGGTTAAAGACTTCATCAATTTCCGCTGGAGTGAGGTAAGAAGTGATGGCAGAATCTTCTAGTAGCAACTGTTTAAAATCAACCTGTTGGTCCCAGGCCTCAGCCGTTTTGGGCTGAACCAAGTCATAGGCGGCTTCCCGCGTCATTCCCTTTTCAATTAAAGATAATAAAACACGCTGGCTATAAATCAAACCAAAGGTTGCGTCCATGTTCCGGCGCATATTATCAGGGAAGACCGTCAAGTTCTTAACGATGTTCCCAAAACGGTTGAGCATGTAATCCACAAGAATGGTTGAATCCGGAGCGATGATCCGCTCTGCTGAAGAGTGAGAAATATCCCGCTCATGCCAAAGCACAACATCCTCCATGGCTGTCACCATATGTCCCCGCAAGACACGGGCCAATCCGGTCATGTTCTCAGAGCCAATCGGGTTGCGTTTATGAGGCATGGCTGAACTACCTTTTTGCCCCTTGGCAAAGAACTCCTCCACCTCACGTTGCTCCGACTTCTGGAGGCCACGAATCTCGGTTGCCATACGTTCAATCGAAGTCGCAATCAGAGCTAGACAATTAAAGTAATCCGCATGCAGATCCCGTGGCAGAACCTGAGTGGAAATTTCCTGCGGTCGAATGCCTAAACACTCGCAGACATACTCCTCCACAAAGGGTGGAATGTTCGCAAAGTTCCCAACCGCACCAGAAATTTTACCAGCTTCAACACCCTTAGCGACTGCCTCAAAACGCTCCATGTTCCGCTTCATCTCACTGTACCAAGTTGCCAGTTTCAAGCCAAAAGTCGTTGGCTCCGCATGAACACCATGGGTCCGCCCCATCATAATGGTATATTTATGCTCCCGCGCCTTATCGGCAATAATATTGGTAAAGTTTTCGAGATCACGGCGAATAATATCGTTAGCCTGCTTATACAGATAACCGTAAGCTGTATCCACCACATCTGTTGAAGTCAAGCCAAAGTGGACCCACTTACTTTCCTCACCCAGAGACTCTGATACGGCCCGAGTAAAGGCCACCACATCATGGCGAGTTTCCTGCTCAATCTCCAAAATTCGCGCCACATCAAAGCTAGCCTTCTCGCGCAACAGGGCCACATCTTCCTTGGGAATCTCCCCCAACTCAGCCCAGGCCTCAGCCGCTAAAATTTCCACCTCTAACCAAGCCTGATACTTATTTTCCTCAGACCAAATGGCTCCCATTTCAGGTCGCGTATACCGTTCTAACATAGGTTCCTCCTCCAAGTGTTCTCTTACCAGTTTACCTTATTTACAACTTTTTCTCCAGTCATTCCGAATGAATAGAAAAAGACTCCGGGAGGTGCCCATGTATCCAGTAACCCCTATTCAAGCAGCGATCCAGCCCAACCAATCCGTCCAGATCACCCCTGTAACTGCCCAGCAGGTCGAGCTTCTTTTCCCTATGGTCAAACAAGAAGGACCTCTGACCCTGCACATCTAAGCTAGTCAAGATCCAAAGAGCTGGCACTACTATCCCCTACCAGAAACCAAGCAGACTCCAAGGCTAAGCTTAAACCTCAAAGACTTCCCCTCACAGGCTGGTCCCTACACCTACCAACTCAGAACTAGCCAGGGACAGATTCTCCAAAGTGGAAGCTTAGCCCTCCCTGCAAACCCAAACCAAGATTTCAAACCCCGGACCCAGTTTTCCCCTGCTCAACTGGATCAAGGACTCCTGCTCTTTCAGCTGAAACCTGCACCAGCCAGTCCAGCCATTAAGCAAGCTCGCTTGCAGATTAGACAAGACCACCAAGAGCCCAAGACCTACCCTCTAAGCCTAGAAAATACAGCTGGAAGTTTCCAAACCACGATTGATCTCAACCAAGAACTAGCTGGGAGTCCCATCCAAGCCCAGATTGAAATCAGCTTTGATCAAGGACAAAGCCAAGTCTACCCATTGGCTGACTACCAAATCCCACTCGACAAACTAAAACCACAAGTCCAAGTCCAGCAGGAAGATCGGACTCTGCATGTAGTAATCTCCAGAGCTCAGACTCTGGAACAAGCCCAGCTTCTCCTGAATCATCAAGCCTATCCCCTGCAACAAATCAGTCCAGCCCTCTACCAGCTGAGCTTGGACCTGCCCACTACTGAGACAGCTGACATCCAACTCCAGGCCTTCCAACAGGGTCATGAACAAATTCTCTACCGTAAGACCTTTCAACCAGTCCCTAGCTTCAATCAACCACCGGAGACCTCAACAAATACAGCGGATCCCTTTCCCGCTATCTACCCCGCACCCACCTATCCCGTCGGCCAATGCACCTGGGGTGTCAAACGCTTAGTCCCCTGGGTTGGTGACTGGTGGGGTAACGGTGGCCAATGGGCCCAGTCTGCCCAAGCCCTCGGTTTTGCCACTGGCTCAGAACCCCGCGTCGGTGCCATCGCCTGCTGGGACGATGGCAGCTACGGCCACGTAGCCCTGGTCACCCACGTTAATTCCACCCAAGCCATCCAGGTCAAAGAAGCCAACTATAACGGTCAGGGAAGTATCCGCAACTATCGTGGCTGGTTTGACCCCAGCCGCGGCTGGGGTCAGTTGACCTATATTTACCCGCCGGGGAGATAATATAAAAAGGTTTTTGGGATTCCATCCCAAAAACCTTTTTATAACGTCCTATTCTTTCTCAACCTGATCAGCTTGGAAAACTTCCTTGGCTTGGTCAACAATCTGACTCTCCAGAATGGAGGCAACCTGTTTGATTGTGTAGTAAATCGACTTGGCATCACTGGAACCATGGGCCTTAACAACGGGAGCCTTCACACCAAAAAGCATGGCTCCTCCAGCTTCAGTATAGTCCAGACTTTGACGCATTACTTGAAGACTCGGTTTCAACAACCAGGCTCCCAGCTTGGCCCGTAGTCCTCCAGCTAAAATAGTCGATTTTAACTGGCTAAGAATACCCAAGGCTGTTCCCTCCATCGTCTTGAGGACTGCATTGCCCGTAAAACCATCTGTCACAACAACATCCGCTACCTGGCTCATCAAATCCCGAGCTTCTACATTACCAATAAAGTTCAAATCTTCTCGAGCTGCCAGCAGCTCGTAAGCCTCCTTCCGCAAGGAGTCTCCCTTACCAGCTTCTGAGCCATTATTCAGCAAACCAACTCGAGGATTCTGGATTCCTCGAACCTGACTAGCATAGAAAGAGCCCATTAGGGCATACTGTTCCAGGTGTTTGGGACTACTCTCCGCATTGGCTCCTAGATCCATCATCACAAACCCTTGCCCATTTTGACTGGGAAGCGTCGTCAGCAAACCTGGCCGGTCAATTCCTTTGATCCGGCCGATAATAAAGAAAGCAGCCGCGAGAAGGGCACCGGTATTACCAGCAGATAAAAGGGCATCCGCCTGGCCATCCTTAACTGCCTTAGCCGCCAAGACCATGCTGGCATCCTTTTTGCGCCGAATAGCCCGCGTTGGCTCATCATCCCCTTCAATTTTTTCCTTAGTATGAACAATCTCGATCCGATCAGCATTCTCAATCAGCGGTAAGATCTGCTCTTGATCCCCGTACACCTGAAATTCCACATCGGATAGCTCATCCCGAGCTCTCAAAACACCTTCAATAATGGCCTGAGGCGCAGCATCGCCCCCCATAGCATCAATGGCAATACGTTTCATTTTCTCTCCTTCAACAAACTCCCCCACTCATCTAGGGAATCTAGAAATTTCTTGGCCTTCAATTGAATGCCGACATATTCTTGGTAAAAAGTATCAAGAGTCTGACGTAAGTCAGCCTTGGTTTCTTTGGATAAACGGATACTCTCTAATTCCTCCAGGGAAACAGCCTGAAACCGCTCTAAAAGAAAGAGGCAGTTAGGCTTGAAATGCGCCCGATGAACATCCTGCTCATAATGGTCCGGGCACAGTACCCCATCATAGACAAAACTATAATCAAAAGGAAGCCCTGACCGATGGCAAAAACAACATTCCGACAGCACCAGACGAGTCCCAAACCGATCTAAAATCTGCATTTCAAAAATCAAGGTCAAGACCTCATAATCCAAACCTGCTTCCATCAAGTCCAAAGTCTTGGTAACAAATTGAAAAAGGGCTGGATCTGCTTGCCCATCCTGAATACTAGCATCCGCCAAAGCCAATACATAGGAAGCATAAGCCAAGGAATAGATATCTCCCTGAATCTTCGGATAGGCCATCTCGACACTGACTTCATCAATATAACCCAAGCCCTCCTGCCGCAACTTAAAAATATAATCTCCAACAACCAAGGGCTGGATCTGAGCCAAACGCTGGGACTTCTCTACATTGCGGACAAAAAACATCCGCTTCCCAGCCTTCTCTGTAAAAATTTTAACCAGACGATCCTTTTCCCGATAGGGACGATTGTAAAGAACCAAGCCCCTGGACTGAACTGTCTCCATCAGACATCCACCTTAATCCTATACTCTTTTAGTTTATAACTACCTTAGCTCATCCTGCTGTCCCACTTTGAGGGGGGAGACAAAAGTCTAACCCCATTGACTTTGATTAACAAAATGCCTTTGACGCAGTAGCTGATTGGGTCTAACAGCATTGTATGCTGTTAGAGAGTACCAAATCTTGTTTGCGAAGCAAACTCCAATCATTCGCTTTCTTAATTTTAGGCTCATGCTAAAAAGATCCAATGGATCTTTTTACTCCCACTCCCCTCAGCAAACTCGAAAAAACTATAAAAGGCTGGGACAGATGTCCTAGCCTTATTGTATTCATTCACAAAAACATTTTAAGCCAATGATTGATAACTATTTGTTTTTGTTCAAGGCAAACAAACTAGACAACGGACGTTTCTCATGAATCCGAATAATAGCCTCTGCCAACAGATTTGCCGTTGAAATCTGAACAATCTTATCAATCAAGCGATCTTCTGGGAGATCAATCGTATCCAAAACAACCAACTTCTTAATGGCTGAATTTTGAATATTATCCATCGCTGGGCCTGATAATACTGGGTGAGTACAGCTCGCATAAACTTCAACTGCTCCCGCTTCTTGTAAGGCATCTGCAGCATGAGCAATCGTACCAGCCGTATCAATCATATCATCAATGAGGATACAAGTCTTCCCTTCAACCTTCCCGATAATGTTCATGACTTCACTGGTATTCATCTTATCAACAGAACGCCGTTTGTCAATAATGGCAATCGGAGTTCGTAAAAACTCAGCCAATTTCCGAGCCCGAGTCACTCCCCCATGGTCTGGACTGACAACAACATAGTCATCCCCAACCATTCCCCGACGTTCGAAGTAATCTGCAATTAGTGGCGCCCCCATCAAGTGGTCCACGGGAATGTCAAAGAATCCCTGGATTTGAGCGGCATGCAAATCAATAGTCAAGAGACGGTTAACCCCTGCCACCTGCAGCATATCTGCCACAAGCTTGGATGTAATCGGCTCCCTAGCTCGTGCTTTCCGGTCCTGACGGGCATAGCCATAATAAGGCATAACCACGTTCACAGATTCTGCACTCGCCCGTTTCAAAGCATCTACCAAAATCAGAATTTCCATGAGATTGTCATTTACAGGTGAGCTCGTTGATTGAAGAATATAAACATGTTTCCCACGAATTGATTCCTCAATATTTACTTGGATCTCCCCATCTGAAAACTGACGCACACTGGATTTTCCCAATTCCATACCAATCGCAGCTGCCACACGCTTAGCCAGGTCCTGATTTGACGACAGAGCAAATAATTTTAAATCAGAAAAAGACATGATTCCCTCCGCATTTTTTTCCCTTCTTATATTTTAAACCTTTTCAACTCTTTTTTCAATCGAAATCAAGATTTGGCTAGGAAAAAACGAAAGAGGGGAGTTACCAATAAACTTAAAAGGAGGTTGACCGCTAAACTCGGCGCCAAACTTAGGGCCACAAAATCCGTCCAATCCAGGCTGACCATTCCCATCAAGGTTGCAGCCCCAAAGTACAGGCCTTCAAACAGACTAATCAACAAAACAGTTGCCAATAAGATCGTCCAGATATTCCGTAAAAATAAACGGTTAAAACTGGTTACAAACAAAACACAGAGGGGAAGCAGAACCAAGAGAACTCCTAGGGAATGGAAAATATAGCTATCCAAAAGCAAACCGGCAATCAAACTTGCCCCTAATAAAGCAAAGGTTGAGAAAAAGACCGAAGCAAATAGCAGAAATAGCAAGCTACCATGAACAACAGGATACCAATGATTGGGAATTAGATAGGACACAAAAAGGGACAATTGTTGATCTACAAACCAGAGAAAGAGAAAGAAACCAAGGATTTGAAGAAGATTCCAAACTGCTTTCATTATTGACCCACCACACTGACTGTTGAAAAATCCAGACTAGTTGCCGATAGTTTTACATAGACTTCCCGCTCCAGATTATGACTATTTTGTTTACTCGACTCAACTTGACCCAAGGGAATGTCCTTGACTGGCATATTACCCAGACCAGAAGTCATCACTCGTGCTCCTTTAGGAATCTCATCACCAGCATTTAACTGACTGACTGTGACCAATTCCTGCACGGAATCATAGGACTTAATAATCCCAAAAATATCTTTGGATCCTGTGTTAATTTTAACGGGAATTGGCAGCGATTCCTGCTTGGAAGTGAGCAGGGCCACAACACTGGTATCCTCAGACACCTCTAAAACCTGACCTACAAGTCCTCCATGCGCCACGACATACATGTTCTCAACCAAACCCTCTTTGGATCCCTTATCAATCAGCAAACGATTGGCCCAAGTAGCCGGTAGACGATCGATTACTGCTGCCTGGATCACTTTGCGGTCCTTGAACTGCGACTGCAAACCTAACTGTTGCCGCAATTCTTCATTCTCTTTTTTTAAAGACTCGACTTGGTTGACTTCCTCATCCATGGCATAAAGCCGCTGCTTCAAGTCCTTGTTTTCTTCATAAGCATAAAACAAATTGGAAAAATCGACCTCAGCCTGCCGTAACAGCCCAAAGGGCTGATGTAGAATCCGGCTCAAAAACGAAACAGCTCGATTGGTCTGCTGAACAACCACAGAAGGGTAAGAAAAAAACAGTAATCCCAAGACTAGAATCGAAACTAAACCTGTAAGGAGAACTGTCTTTGACATGCGAAATTTTTTCATAGATTCACCACTAAAAAAGGATAAAATAAGAAGGTTAGGATTACATCCCAACCTTACTTCACAACGGAGAATGGGGGATTCGAACCCCCGCGCCGGTTACCCGACCTAACGATTTAGCAAACCGTCCTCTTCAGCCTCTTGAGTAATTCTCCTATGGGCACGAGTGGACTCGAACCACCGACCTCACGCTTATCAGGCGTGCGCTCTAACCACCTGAGCTACGCGCCCAAGTCTATGACTTGGAAATTATAGTTGAACTTTCGTTCAAAGCGGGTGACGAGAATCGAACTCGCGACAACAGCTTGGAAGGCTGTAGTTTTACCACTAAACTACACCCGCTTATGCTAAAAAGAAATGGCGCGAGACGGAATCGAACCGCCGACACATGGAGCTTCAATCCATTGCTCTACCAACTGAGCTACCGAGCCAAATTGCGGGAGCAGGATTTGAACCTACGACCTTCGGGTTATGAGCCCGACGAGCTACCGAGCTGCTCCATCCCGCGCTATTAACAAATAAGGAGGATGTGGGATTCGAACCCACGCACGCTTTTACACGCCTGACGGTTTTCAAGACCGTTCCCTTCAGCCGGACTTGGGTAATCCTCCACAAATGGACCTTGTAGGACTTGAACCTACGACCACTCGGTTATGAGCCGAGAGCTCTAACCAGCTGAGCTAAAGGTCCAAGCAAGATCAAATATTAAAATAGCGGCGAAGGGGATCGAACCCCCGACCTCCCGGGTATGAACCGGACGCTCTAGCCAGCTGAGCTACACCGCCATATCGGGAAGACAGGATTCGAACCTGCGACACCTTGGTCCCAAACCAAGTACTCTACCAAGCTGAGCTACTTCCCGTAGATATAAACCAGGTTGTACCTCAGCTGTAGAGTACTTGCAAGGAGGATTTTTCCAAAATCCTTATCCCCAACCTCAAAGCTTCGCTTTGAGCTCTACCAATCTAAGCTACTTCCCGTAGTTATAAATTAGGTTCTATCTTTCTAAGATACTCCCTATTTAAATTTAATGCACCCTAGAGGAGTCGAACCTCTAACCGCCTGATTCGTAGTCAGGTACTCTATCCAGTTGAGCTAAGGATGCCCATTTGCCGAGGACCGGAATCGAACCGGTACGATCGAAATGATCGCAGGATTTTAAGTCCTGTGCGTCTGCCAGTTCCGCCACCCCGGCGCCAAAGCGAACGACGGGATTCGAACCCGCGACCCCCACCTTGGCAAGGTGGTGTTCTACCACTGAACTACGTTCGCAATCCTCTAATGCCGGCTACATGACTTGAACACGCGACCCTCTGATTACAAATCAGATGCTCTACCAACTGAGCTAAGCCGGCTTATTACTATATATGCGGGTTAAGGGACTTGAACCCCCACGCCCGAAAGCGCCAGATCCTAAATCTGGTGCGTCTGCCAATTCCGCCAAACCCGCATATGACCCGTGCTGGGCTCGAACCAGCGACCCATTGATTAAAAGTCAATTGCTCTACCAACTGAGCTAACGAGTCTTGTCTCTTTTCAAACTTCAAACTGTATACCATACTGTTTGAACGGTCCCGACGGGAATCGAACCCGCGATCTTCGCCGTGACAGGGCGACGTGATAACCGCTACACTACGGGACCTGTACTTTCGTACAATGGGAGTTAACGGGATCGAACCGCTGACCCTCTGCTTGTAAGGCAGATGCTCTCCCAGCTGAGCTAAACTCCCCTTTAGCTAAGCGACTACCATATCTCACAGGGGGCAACCCCCAACTACTTCCGGCGTTCTAGGTCTTAACTTCTGTGTTCGGCATGGGAACAGGTGTATCTCCTAGGCTATCGTCACTTAACTCTATTTTAAGCTTTTTCCACGATGACTTTGTCATCTTCTTCTCCATAATCCCTAGATTAATGGCGAATCGATTCCTCGT
>NZ_JACBXX010000113.1 GCF_013415245.1 Streptococcus danieliae
CGCAGGTGGTTACCAAAAGGGACCAAAGAAACAACTCCCAAAGAAGTCGCTTTTATTGAAAATTGGATAAACAATTATCCTAAAAAATGTTTGGACTACAAGTCACCAAAGGAATTTCTTAGTGGTGGCTAATTTCAACTTGAAATTTAGCTTTTGCGAGTCCAAAACAGCCTGGTAGAGCTCTAAATCCTTGGCCAAGAGGTTATTGGTGTAGACCCCATCAATCCTCCGGTTGAGCATTTTAGACAGGGTCGCAAAACCATCCACCGTATGGACAAAAACCAGACGATCCTGCGCGTGAATTTGATCAATCAGAGAGTCCGTCAACCGCTCATCCTTTTGCGGTAAGGTAAGCCCCACAATCTTCGGCTTATCTACCAGAGCCTTAGCAATCGCTTCTTCCTTTAAGTCGGAGGCATAGAGGGTTAAAATATAGTGTTTGAAAAAACTCAACTCTTCCACCAAAGTATAGTCTTCTGGTTTATAGAGTTGAACTAGAATCCGGTCGGCCAAGGCTGGATCAAATTTCTGAACAGCCTGTCCCAAGATCCGGTACTGCTCTTCAATCGCCGCCTGACTCTTAGATTGCACCTTGGTATCGGTGACAACAATCATGTCCGGATTCACTTCCATCTGTTTCAGAATATCCTCCCAAAACAAACTGGTGTACTGGGCCTGCCGATTGGCCTTGTCACTAGTTTTGGCTGACTCCCACTCCTGACTGGTCAAAGCTTCCCCCTCCCAGTCATGGACAGCCGCCAGGCGACCGTCTTGAGTCAGATTGAGATCAAATTCAAAAATCCGATGGCCCAGTGAATAATTCTGCTTAAGAGCTTGGAGGGAGTTGCTGTAGGCTGACAAAAAACCAGCCTCCCGCATCGTCCCACCCGCATGGGCAATCAAGCGAGTCGTCGCCAGCACCTGTTTCAAGTCCTGTGACTTCGACGTAAGTACCAACTCTGTCCCCTGATGCCCCAGCTCCTGGCCCAGACTAGCCTCCAAACTCTCCTTGGGCAAATAGATCCGACCCAACCAATCCTGCTCACTCTGCGCGTAAGGAAAGCGATAGCCATTTTTCCGAATTTTATCCGCATCCACATGAACAGACCAGGGAACCAAGCCCGCCTTGGTATAGTCCTGGTCAGACTGCTTCTCTAGACCCGCTTTTTCAAAAACCGCCTCCAAGGGATAAAAATCCCGCTCCAGACGACTCTTCATCTGCACCCGATCATAGAGCCCCAAGACCAGGACCAAGCCTACAAGCCCCAGCAGGTATCTTCCATAGTTTACTCTCAGGATTTCATCCTCCTAACTAGACAGAAAATAAGAGGCTGAGGACCCCAGTCCCAGCCTCTCACTGTTTATTGAATTACTTCCTGGGTTTTTGCATAATTGGCTTCAACAGCTTCTTTTTCACCCTTCCACCAATCTGAGTTAGCTGTGTACCAAGCAATGGTTTCTTTTAGACCAGCCTCAAAGTCTGTAAATTCAGGCTTCCAGCCCAACTCATCGCGTAGCTTGCTGGCATCAATTGCGTAACGGAGATCGTGGCCTGCACGGTCTGTAACGTGGTCGTAAGCATCCGGTGCTTGCCCCATTTCCTTCAAAATGAGTTCCAGCACTTCTTTATTATTTTTCTCACCGTCAGCCCCGATTAGATAGGTTTCGCCAATTTTTCCTTTGGTCAAAATCGTCCAAACACCTGAAGAATGGTCATTGGTGTGGATCCAATCCCGCACATTCTTGCCTTCACCATACAACTTCGGACGAATACCACTCAAAATATTGGTGATTTGGCGTGGGATAAACTTCTCAATATGCTGATAAGGCCCGTAGTTGTTGGAACAATTGGAAATCGTCGCTTTGACCCCAAAAGAGCGGACCCAGGCCTTGACAATCAAGTCAGAGGCAGCCTTGGTTGAAGAGTAAGGTGAGGAAGGATTGTAAGGCGTTTCAGCCGTAAATTTCTCCCCTGGACCTTCTCCCTTGCCTGGTAAATCCTCCCGCAAAGGAAGGTCGCCGTAGACTTCGTCCGTCGATACATGGTGGAAACGCAAGTCGTACTTACGCGCAGCTTCCAACAGGGTGTAGGTCCCGATGAAGTTGGTGTCCACAAACGGACGGGGATCATTCAAGGAATTGTCGTTGTGGCTCTCAGCCGCATAATGCACAATCGCATCCACATCCTGGGCCAAACGATCCACAAGCTCCGCATCGGCAATATCACCCACAACCAACTCCACACGGTCGCCCAAAACAGACGCAATGTTGGCCTTATTCCCTGCATAGGTTAACTTATCCAAGACGACAATCTGAACATCTGGAAAATTGTTGTAAACATAATGTACAAAGTTAGAACCGATAAAACCTGCGCCACCGGTTACAATGATTTTTTTGTAGTCTGTCATTTCTTTCCCTTATCGTTGATCTTCTGTTACTGGTTCTACATCCTGCAAAAGCGGGTGGTGTTTATCCGCCTCTGAAACTTCTGCTGCCTCCAAGTTATCCCACTGGATTCCTAGACTTGGGTCCGCATAGTTGACAAAAGCATATTTAGGCTTGAGCTCCAAGGCCCAATAATCATTAACCAAATAGCTATAAGCCACCTTGTCCGACAAAACTTGGAAACCATTGGCAACACCCCGCGGCACAAAAATCCCTTTGGAAGCATCAATCTCGGTTTGGTAAACATTCCCAAAACTTGGACCCTGCCGCAAATCCACCCAGGCTCCCAAAACACGACCCTCGTCGGCCACCGAGATATACTTATCCCAAGGCTCAGCGTGCAGCCCGCGAAGCACATGCTTACTTGAAAAGCTTACATTATTTTGCAATTTCCCTGTCGCAAAAAAAGACTCTGGGAAACCAAGCGGAACCATTTTTTCCTTTTGGAAATTTTCTTTAAACCAGCCACGACTGTCTCCGTGAACTGGAATGTCAAATTCCAGCATCCCCGGAATCGCTTCAATCGGGCGAGCCGCTAGTTCTTTTCCAAAAAAATTATCAGCCATTTTCTTCTCCAATCAAACGCAAGAGGTATTGTCCATATTCATTTTTCTTGAGCGGTTGGGCCAGACGATAAACCTGTTCCCGACTAATGTAACCCATACGGTAAGCAATTTCTTCCAGGTTAGCCACCTGCACATTTTGCATCCGCTGGACCGTTTCAATGTACTGGGCCGCTTCCAAAAGACTCTCGTGAGTCCCTGTATCCAACCAGGCAAAACCACGCCCCATCAACTCAACAGATAGGTCGCCACGATCCAAGTAGGCCTTGTTCACATCCGTGATTTCCAATTCTCCCCGAGGGCTTGGTTGGATGTTCTTAGCAATTTCCACCACAGAATTATCATAGAAGTAGAGACCCGTCACTGCATAATTGGAGCGAGGCACTTCTGGTTTTTCTTCAATGGAAATGGCATTCATCTGCTCATCAAACTCGACAACCCCAAAACGCTCAGGGTCCTTAACCTGGTAACCAAAAACGGTCGCACCCACTTCCTTTTGCGCAGCTTTTTGCAAAAGCTTAGTCAAACCAGGACCGTGGTAAATATTGTCTCCCAAAATCAGCGCCACCGCATCATCGCCAATAAAATCAGCACCAATAATAAAGGCTTGCGCCAAACCATCCGGACTTGGCTGCACCGCATAGGACAAGGAAATTCCAAGCTCGGACCCATCACCCAAAAGCTCCTCAAAACGTGGCAAATCTGTCGGGGTTGAGATAATCAAAATCTCCTGAATCCCCGCCAACATCAAGGTTGAAAGGGGATAATAAATCATCGGCTTGTCATAAACCGGCATCAACTGCTTGGATGCCGCCCGCGTCACCGGGTACAGGCGCGTGCCTGAACCACCCGCTAAAATAATACCTTTCATAGGTGTTCCTTTCTTCCCAGAGGTGAGATCTGACCCCTGGACCATCATTTTTAAAGCGAAACGAGCTCACCAACAAGCACGTTCATCACGCCCTTCCTGAAAAGGACTATACTAGATTCCACAAGTAAGCAAGACTTGCAAAATCCCAGACACATCTATTTTATCATTTTTGTGACAAAAAGTCTGAGAGAGTTTTTGAGATCGCTTCAGTAAACAGAACTCATAGTAGTCATCTCCTTTTACGGGAAACAAAATGCTAACAATATACCTTAATGTTAGCACCTTGTTTCTTTTCGACTATTAATTACCAAATATCTTCTAACTCAAAAATTAAGATAAAAATCTTTCATTTAAGTAAAATCCACCTAATAAACGTTCATTCCATGTACAGATACTACTGACCTCACTTACAAAAACAGGGCTCCTCTATTGACACCCCTCTTAAAATCTCCAGTATGGCGTGGAATCTCAGAAAGAGAACTTTATTGCCAAAATCGGTAATACTATTCATATAAAGAGCAACGATTTGCAATGTCCACAATGGTATCCGCAATCAAGTCTGCTGTTAAATGGGAACCTTCATTATCCAACTCTTCAAACCAATTTTTCAAAACAACATTGGTGACAGAAGAAACAGCTTCAGGAGTAATCTGATAATTTTCCCACAAAAATCGTTCCACCTCAGATTTGAGAACTTCTTTTTCGGTTACCAAAATCATATAACCTCCTCCTTCACTAATATTAGTCTATCTGCGATTCCTTGATCACAGATACAAAGTTGTGTATCATCTTGGTATTTTCCCAAAAGAATATCAACGACGTCCTTCAAAGAAATCACTTCTTCAAAATAATCCTCTAAAACCTCCTGCGAAAGTGTAATCTGACCATCAAGAACTGGACCAAATACTGCCAGGAAAGTATGGATATTAGTTCCTCTCTTGACGTTTAATTTTAACCTGTTTTGATAGACAAAACGAAAATATTCTTTATCAATTTCAAAAATCTTAGTCTCAATAACGCTAAGTTCTTGAATCTGATAGCTTAAAACAACAGGACCTACTTTTGGATTAAAAGGACGTTCATCCCTTGTTTTTCTACTAGCCCATTTAATAGCCTGATCGGGTTTTGATGTCACATAGAATCCTATCCCAAAATCACAATTACGTTTGCTGTGATATACATTGATCCCCTTCTTCAAAGAAGAGACTTGAGTTGATGTCGTTCCATGATACCACAAGGTCACTTTGTTAAACCGCTTAGTAAAGTTTGACTCTTCCATAAATCGACTATATTGTCCTCCTTAACTTTGTTTTTCCATGAACTATTCGTCTAATTTCTGAAAAAACTCACAGCCACTAAATCAAATATAGTCTTTGTTTTCTACAATCAGAATGAATTTGTCAAAGTCGGCAATACTCACTACTTTTAACTAAAGTATAACAAAAACACATGTAATATCAACTAGAAACCTGATATGACATATGTTTTTTCAATAGTCTTAAAACCATCGGCGGCAGATAAAAAAGTCTACAAGTCCCCTATCCAAGCGTAAGCCTTTACATTTGTCGGACTCAATGATATGATTAAACTCAATCATCAAATTGTCAGATAATTCATTTTCTTCGGAAAAATAGAAAAGAGGATTTTTTAATGTCACGAGTTACAGACTATATCCAAAGCACTTTCCAAGACGTCCGGGCACGGAACCCTCACGAAGCCGAGTACTTACAAGCAGTTGAGGAACTATTGGGCACCCTTGAGCCTGTTCTTGAGGCCCACCCAGAATATTTGGAGGAGAACATCCTAGCTCGCATGCTAGAGCCCGAGCGGGTGATCAGCTTCCGTGTACCTTGGACTGACAAGGATGGAAAAGTCCAAGTCAACCGTGGCTACCGGGTTCAATACAACTCGGCTGTAGGTCCTTACAAGGGTGGACTCCGTTTCCACCCTTCCGTTAACCAATCCATTCTGAAATTCCTCGGCTTCGAGCAGATTTTCAAAAACGTTTTGACTGGTCTACCCATCGGTGGTGGGAAAGGCGGCTCCGACTTTGACCCTAAAGGAAAAACCGACGCTGAAGTGATGCGCTTCTGCCAAAGCTTCATGAGCGAATTGCAAAAACACATCGGCCCATCCCTCGACGTCCCTGCCGGTGACATCGGGGTCGGCGCCCGCGAAATCGGCTACCTCTACGGCCAATACAAACGCCTCCGCCAATTCGATGCCGGCGTCCTCACCGGAAAACCCCTGGCCTTCGGTGGCTCCCTCATTCGCCCAGAAGCAACTGGCTACGGCCTCGTTTACTTTACTGAAAACATGCTGCAAGCTAACGGAAAATCTTTCAAAGATCAGACCGTCCTCATTTCAGGTTCCGGAAACGTAGCCCAATATGCCCTCCAGAAAGCAACCCAGCTCGGTGCGACCGTCATCGCAGTCTCTGACTCCAATGGTTACATCATCGACGAGAACGGCATTGATTTTGATCTTTTGGTTGAAATTAAAGAAAAACGCCGCGCCCGCCTCACCGAATACGCAGCCGAAAAAGCTAGCGCCCGCTACTACGAAGGCAGCGTCTGGGACTACCAAGGCCCAGCCGACATCGCCCTCCCATGTGCCACCCAAAACGAAATCAACGGCACACAAGCCAAGGCCCTCATCCAAAACGGCGTCTACTGCCTCGCCGAAGGAGCCAACATGCCTTCTGACCTCGACGCCATCAAAATCTACAAAGAAAACGATATCCTCTACGGCCCAGCCAAAGCTGCCAACGCCGGAGGCGTAGCCGTCTCTGCCCTCGAAATGAGCCAGAACAGCCTCCGCCTATCCTGGACCAAAGAAGAAGTCGACCAACGCCTCCAAGACATCATGGAAAACATCTTCACCACCGCCAAAACCACAGCCGAAACCTACAACCTCGGCAAAGACTACCTCGCCGGCGCCAACATCGCCGCCTTCGAAGAAGTCGCTAACGCGATGATCGCACAAGGTGTGGTGTAAACCCTCTTACCAAAGAATCCTCCACGTCAAAAGCACGGAGGATTTTTCTTGTGTCCTAAAATTACTTGGCCCCAAAATGTCTGACGAAGTCAATACAGTTGGAAATAAAGACTATTCATACTTATCACCTAAAAAGAGAGCCATTCCGCCCTCTTGACATCGCTCGGTCAATTTTTTATTTACCGACGAGTCAGAACCGTCACCCGTCTCCTCTGCTTTGTCGCTACTTTACACTTTTATTATAAGTCCTGAAAAACAAATGGCATATAAAAACACAGGAAAAATCAACTATCACAATCTATCTGAAACTTCAAAAAACAGCCTCTTAACAAGACTGCTTAAGATGTCCGAAGCGATTTTAAACGATTTATGTTGTGACTAACCGTCAAATCTTTGCCTTTCATAAAACTATCTGATATACTTGTCATGAAAGAGATTGAGTTACGAGCTCAATCTCAATTAGACCGTTTTAAAGACGGGACGAATGTAGTTCGACAGTTTGCCGCTACTCAGTCAAGTTAATAGCGGCTAGCTGTCATTTTTTATCTTTGTTGTTAATCAACGTCAATACAAATGACAAAAGTGCGAGAATCAACATCCCGAAAAGAAGCATTAACTCAATAGCTGCTTCCACTGCCATGACGGTAGTCCTTTCTAAGTGGTTTTGCATAGGCATTACCTCCAGATTTAGATTTCCGTCCCGCTTTGTAACTTTCTACTCTTTCAGTATACTCTTTTGCAAATTTTCTGTACTTATAAATGACAATTATGATTAACTAAACTAGCCCCTTGGATTCATTTTTCCAAGGGGCTGATTTCTTATGATTTTAAGGTTTAATCCTCCTTTTTCTTAAAGAGTCCTACACTAATTGCTACCAAATTCACACCAAGTAGTGTAAGAAGGCTAGATTGCTCTCCTGTATTTGGGAGTTTTTCTTTATCTTCATTTGCTGGTTCAATTACTGGATTTTGTTCCAGTATCATCTTTATCTTGCTTGGATTCTCTTGGCTTATAGGAGTGACCTTGCCTGGCTGATCGACTCCTTTCGATTTTGCAGTACCAACCAAAACAATTCGTTTTTGACCAGCTTCGATTGTTTCCGACACCAGAGTTCTCTCCATCAACTGTCCATCTTGCCAAGTTTCCAGATAACGGCTGATTTTCTTGCCTGCTTGCCCTTCTTGGAGCACGTGTTTGTGACCTTGAGGGAGTGTGGAATCAGAAATTACCTCTTCCTCAACTGGTAGCTGCTCTTCGAGCACCTGTTCCTTGGTTGTCGTTTGTGCTTGCTCTGCTTGGGCAGGAAGTAAAATAACGGTAGCGGTCAATGGTGCTAAGGTTAAGCTATTTTGCCCAAGGGTCATACCTTGGAGGTTCATCAAAGCCTGTGTGCCTGCACGCGCCCCGTCAACGAGAACTTGTCCTTGTAAAAGATCTCGGTCAGCATCGCTTAGAGTAAAGATCCGCTCCTTGCTATCAGCGTTGACAAAAACCGCATACCGATCTCCATTGCTGGCTACGGTCTGGTATCCGATGACCAGATCTTCGCTGCCGATGCCGTTTTGACCTGGAATTGTCAAGAGGGTCACGCTCTTATCCACTTCTTCTTTTGTCCCTAAACGAAAGGCATCGCTGGACTTACGCAAGGCAATGAGTCCCTTGGTGAAATCGTGAGTGCGGACATTCTCTGGATAGAGGTTGGCATTGGTCGCCTTGCTCCAATCAAACTTGTTCACAGCATCCGATGAGTCATAAGAATCATGAATGTAATAAGGATAATCGAAAGGACTACCATCCGCATTGGTCAGCAAGTGAGCCTTATTTGGAACATTATCCTCTGAAACCGGATAGCGATAATCGGGATGGCGGAACTGCTTGGTGCGACCATACTCCTGCCCCGAATGAATGAAAGGTGTCCCTTGGGCGGTAAGAACAAGCAGATTGCCCAAGCGCTGACGTTGATGAATTTCCGTCACATTTTCAATCTTACTTGGATCCTTCTTAATGGATTGGGCAATAATATCAAAAAGAGTCAAGTTATCATGAGCCGCAATGTATTGAATGACATCTCCTGGATCGTCCGCCACGAAATTCCCTGGCTGCGCCTTGATATTGTTAAAGACAGACTCCAAATTCTTAGGGGCTCCCGTAATAAAGGCTGGTTGCCCTTCATTTGGATAGCCAGATTTGAGAGTATTCCGAATCTCATCCGAGAAAACCGCCACTGTATCAGTTGAACTCATCCAATCCTGATCAGCTGGCTTAACTGGCTGATTGGTATCACCTGTAAAGGTCCGCCACCCCTCTCCAAGCATGATGACATTGGGATTTAATTTTTTAGCTTCCGCAAAGGCTAAGTCAATGACCTCAGCATCATGGTCCCCCATCATATCAAAACGGAACCCATCAACCTTGTATTCATCAACCAGATACTTGATGGAATCCACCAAGACTCGACGACTCATGTGATGAGTCGTTCCCAAACGTCCCCCACCAAAACTCGATTTAGCCGCCCCATCACTCTCCATAAAGTGATAATAATTGGGCTCCAAATCCTCAAAAAGGAAGGTTTTAGCCGTGTGGTTATAAACTACATCTAAGATAACTCCCATACCTTGTTTATGAATCTCATGAACAAGGTTCTTGAATTCCTGAATTCGCTTCATCGGATCACTCGGATCGGTTGAGTACACACCACCAAGCGCAAAGTAGGATTGCGGATCGTAACCCCAGTTGTAGTTGCTATTGGATGACGCATACTCTGATAGACGTTCACCATTCTTCAATTCATTGACAAAATAATGGCTCATAACTGGCAAGAGTTGAATATGTGTGACACCCAAATCCTTGAGATAAGACAAGCGTTCCGCAAAAGCCGCAAACGTTCCAAACTGATGGGACAACTCCCCAGCAAGAGCTGGATCAGACGTGAAATCCCGAACATGGGCCTCATAAATAACGGTTCTATAATAAGTTGTGTGGAAAGCTTTCTCTCCATGCAACTTTTTTTGTAATTCAGAGTGCAAAAAAAAGCAATTCCTAGTAAACTGATAAGTGGAAAAAACATCAGAATAGGAATTGCTTTAT
>NZ_JACBXX010000039.1 GCF_013415245.1 Streptococcus danieliae
TGAATACGGTTGTGATAAGCAGAAAGTTGTTTATTTTTGAGAGCTGATTTTAATTCATTAATTTGATCTTGTGTGAATTCCATAATATCTATTATAATTCAGATTTTGATTTTTGTTAAGTATAAACACACAATCAAGCATAGCTGCTGTTTTACGAGCCATCGAACTGGGAATCCTATGAGGGAAAACGAACTCAAGATCCCAGAATCTGACATCGTAAAAAGAGGCTGGGACAAAAGTCTAGCCTCATTGACTTTGGTTAATAAAATGCCTTTGACACAGTAGCTGATTGGGTCTAACAGCATTGTATGCTGTTAGAGAGTACCAAATCTTGTTTGCGAAGCAAACTCCAATCATTCGCTTTTCAAGCTCGGAAGAGGACCTAATCAGCCTTGCGGGGGTGGGAGTAAAAAGATCCAGTGGATCTTTTTAGCATGAGCCTGAAATTAAGAAAGCGAATAAACTAAATTTTTTCAAATTTAGTTCTGTCCCACTCCCTTTTTATCGTTGTTTTATGTGCTTTTAAACCAGTTTTTAGTTTGCCAATTGAGCGACCACAGCCTCCAAAAGTGGTCCCTCCTCCAGGCCGGTCACCTGAACCACCACTTCTTTTAGTGGTTGGGAAGCTAGGAGTTCTTGTAATTCCAAAGCCTGGGGATCACTTGGATCGCGGTAGGCAAAAACTGCCGCGACGGTTTCTAGTAGGTGTTGATAGGATAGCTTACGCTCTGCCAATTCACGGATCGGGCGGATAAAGCGTTCATCGTAGCCCAATTTCCGAATCGGTGTCCGGGCTACACGCGCAATATCATCTACAATATACGGATTTTCAAAACGGCTGATAATCACTCGGTGATAGTCTTCTAAAGCCGCCTGCTCAAAACCCCATTTGGCCATTAATAGGCTGCGAATCTCTGCCAAAACAGCCTCGACTTGCTCCTTGACTGCTGGATTTTGCAGCGCTTCAAGAATGGTCTTGGCTCCAGCTTGAGCCCCTGTATAGGCAGAGGTTGCGTGGCCAGAGTTCACGGAGAAGAGCTTACGTTCGATAAAGGGTTCCAAGTCCTCTTCGTAATGAACCTGCTCTAGACGCAGCTCGGGATTTTTCATGCCCTTGGTTTCGACAACCCACTCCTTGAAGGGCTCCACCACCACATAGAGCGGATCCTCATGGCTTTGAGCGGGAACAATACGGTCAACAGCTGCATTAGGGAAACCAACATGTTTCGCCACATAAGCTTTGCCAGCTTCAGACAGATAACCGTCCACTTCCTGCGCCAGAAAACTAGAGCCTCCAATCATATTCTCACAGGCAAGAACATCCACATTTTGGTGATTCCCCTGAGCCAAGCGTGCTTCCAAACCACGTGCCAAAACTTCTGCAATAAAGGGAAGGATATTGGGACCAATCGCGGTTGTGATCAAATCCGCCTCCGCAATTGCCTGAATGACTTGGTCTGGATTTTGGGCATTGTTGATGCCCCTAACGCGGGAAACCTGAATTTTCGGTTGGCCTTCCTGGGCAATTTCAATAGTATAGCCTTGTTTCTCATTCAAGGCATCAATAATCGTCTCATTAACATCAATAAAGGCAATTTCAAAATCATTGTCATAAAGAACTTGGCCAATAAACCCACGTCCAATATTTCCGGCACCAAAATGAACTGCTTTTTTCATAAAAGATCCTCCCTAAGCTACACTTTCTAGTAATTGCTTGATTTCTTCCACGCTTTGAGCATCTGCTAGCTTGACCACATTGTCGACATCGGCACAGAAGATGGATATTTTTTGAATCATCTCCAAATGATCCTCTCCCAGCCCAGCAATTCCAAAAAGAATTGTCGCAATCTTGGGATCTGCATCTGTTCCAAAATTTACACCAGCTGGAACCTGCACAATGGTGATGCCAGAAGACAAGACTTCTTTTTTAGCCGCATCTGTTCCATGGGGAATAGCAATAAAATTGCCCATATAAACGGAAAGGTCTTGGTTGCGCTGGATCATAGCCTCAATATAGGCTTCCTTGACATGGCCAGCGGCCTGCAACTGACGTCCACAAAAGCGAATGGCTTCTTCCTTACTTGCAAAGGCTTGGTTTACATGAATGAGCTTATTTTCAAGTTGCATAGTTATTCTCCAATTTTTTTCATTTTTTCTGCAAAGATGGTATTCAATAATTGGTAGACAATCTCTTGATTTCCCGTCCGATAAATCTCTGTGTAGAGTTTGTTTTCAATAATCGACTGACTAATAGCCGTCATCAAGTCCCGAACTTCCTCCCGTTCCCCGACTGGAGTGAGCATGACCAAGAGTCGCCGAACCGCTTCCTCCTCCTGGTTCATCGAGGGACTGGAAACAGCATTGGCCAACTGCGCAATCATAAACTGACTGGCCTCGACCTGGCTGGTTTGGGTATGTAAGAGGGCTAGATTGGTTTGCGGAATGGCCAAGGGGCTCTGGTAAAAGCGGTCCAAAAGTTTCCGACTGACATAAGCCGTATCTAAGATCCCCTCTAATTGCCCAACCACCGCTGCGACAGCCTGGTCGAACGATTCCTGCTGCGGTAGTTCCACCAAGGAGAATCGTTTTAGGAGTAGCCGGCTGGCTTCCAGATAGGCCGGCAAATCATAGCTTTTCTCCTCTTCCACAACCACTCGTTCCCGAACCGTTCGATTCTCCTGAACCCGTTGCAAGGTTTCCTGCAAGTCCAACATTTCCTGGGTACTAGGGAAGGTCGAAATTAATTGGAATTCCGATTGAGTCAGCGGTTTGGTCGTCAAACAATAGTCATAGGAGTCCAACTCTAACCCCTCCAAGTTATTGGAACTTTTCACCTCAATTCCCTCTACGAAGGGAGCAATCGTTTTGATTTTTGACACCAAAACGCTAGCTGACAAAGGCCGTTCATCCGTCACCAGCAGCAAGCGGATAGGAAAAATTTCTGGACTTCGCCGCAGGCTAGCGGCAAAGTGCAGAGTCACTAGTTCGTATTCATATTCATTCTGAATATAGGCTGGGAACAAGTCCTGCATTAACAGGCTGACCAGGCGGTGTAAAAAGGGATTTCTCTGACTACTTAAAAAAGCCATATTCGCCGTTTTGACATCTGGAAACAAGACTGGGACCGCTAGAGTTAGGCGGATATGATTAAATAAAAAGGGGAAAAGTAAGCGATCCTTCATAAAATCACTCTTGCTAAAACGGGATACGGAGTCAATCAGCTGCGTGACATTGTAATAAAAAGAACTGTCAAAACTCTCCCGAAAGAGCGGCACCTCCTGACGGCGAATAATCAACTCATCCACCATGGACGCAAAGTAAAGAATCTCCTGCAGATTGTAAAACTGCTTGATTGCAGCCGACAGACGACTAAAGAGCTTCTGCGCAAACTCCAGAGCTTCCTTAGACAATTCAACCTGCTGCTGCAGCTGCCCCTGATTATCCGCTAGGGCCAAGAGCGAAATGAGAAATTGCTTGAGCTTGACATCGACTTCTCCCAAGCTAGACGCCAAATCCTCAAAGACCTGCCGACAACTGGTAACTCTAGCAGTCTGTAAAATCGGAAATTCCGAATAACGATCTGCCCAAAAATCCTGAATACTAATTGCATTCGTGAGCAGAATCGCCAAAACCCGCCGTTTTTGTGAGGATGTTCCCAGCAAACTGTAGCCCTTGTGTCGGGACAAGGACAGCTGGAAGTCCTTGACACGTGCCTCAATCACCGCAATATCCTGAATCACAGTCACATTGGAAACAAAATAAACTTCCTGTAGCTGTTCATTGGTCACGGATTGATCCGCTACCAACAGATCATAAGTGATAAGCAGTTGCCGCCGGCTGGGACTGTAGGCTTCCTGACCATCAGTCGCATTTAATTGAGCCAGATCCCCTTCGAGATAATACTTCCGCCCTTCCTTGATCAGCTTAACCCCATGCCGATCCAGATAGGGTGTCAAATCTGATAAGGTCCGATAAACGGTCCGGGTGGAAACCTGTAAAATTTCCGTCATCTCCTTCAAGGAAAGCTTCCCTACTTGGAGGAAAGCTTTCAGAAGGTCTTGTTCACGTTTGCTTAGTATCATGGTTTTATTATACTAAACATCTAACTTATTGATGGATACGATCAACCATTTTATCGTATTCTGGAGTGGTTACCAAACTATCCACCACCAAAAGCTGAGCTTCAGACGCAGCCTGCTGTACCACTGCCTGATTCGCAATTGTGGTAACCAATAAAATGTTTTTCGCATTATGTTCAGCCAAATTGGCCAATGGAACAGTCGCAACCGGGATACCGATGCCACGGTTTTTAAAGATGGCACTGAGAGTTGCCTGTCCCATGGTCGCAGAACCCTGAGCCTGCCCATAAGGGAAGACCACTTCATCAATATAGTTGAGATCTACTTGCCCCTGAGCTTCTGGACGTGGATCCGCTTCAAAAACTACAGCTGCTTGACCCGCCAATTTGCTGACAATTTCATCATATTTTGGAGACGTTAGGAAATTGTCCACAGCCACATGGATCGCCCGTGGAGTCCGTTGCAGGGCACGATCAGCCAATTCCTCCTGGGTTACAATGAGTGTGTTTTCTGTATCTTCCAAGGCCGAAATGGCTTTGTTGGAAACTGGAACATCTAGACCTGCTTTTTTAACCTTATCCCGCAAGAGAGAGGCCCCCATCGCGGAACTTCCCATCCCCGCATCACAAGCAAAAATGATTTGACGAACATTTGCGGCAGAAATTTCCTCAGCAATCGGAGCTAAAGGCTGCCCTTTTGAAGCTGCTTTGGCAGCCTTGCTGGCAGCTTGCGCCTCCTCCAAACTTTCTCCCTCAGACTTATCAGCCTTCAAAATAATGGAGGCAACTACAAAGGAAGCGAGCGCACCTGCAAAAACGCCGGCCAAGACAGCAAGAAGGTTCGCAAGATAACCATCTCCCTTAGGTACCATTCCCATAATAGCCAGAATCGAACCCGGAGACGCCGCCGCCCCAAGACCTGCATTCAAAAGTTGGAAGGCAAAGGTACCTGACACACCCCCAGCAATCGCTGCTAAAAAGAGCGCCGGCTTCATCATCACATAAGGGAAGTAAATTTCATGAATCCCACCAAAGAAATGGATAATCATCGCTCCCCAAGAAGAAGACTTGGCTGACCCCTTACCAAAGAAAGCATAGGCCAAAAGAATCCCCAAACCAGGACCAGGGTTGGCTTCAAGCAAGAAGAGAACAGACTTCCCAGTCTCAAGTACCTGCTCTGCCCCAAGTGGCGTAAAGATTCCATGGTTCAAGGCATTATTCAGGAACAAAATCTTAGCTGGCTCAATAATGATATTGGCCAATGGTAAGAGTTTCATCGCGACAATCGCTTCCACCCCATTACCAATCATTCCTGTCATACTCTCCACAAATGGCCCTACAATTTTGAAGGATACCAACATAAGAGCAAACCCCAACAAACCAGCCGAAAAGTTATTGACCAGCATCTCAAAACCAGGCCGAATCTTAGGTTGCACCAGTTGATCAAACTTCTTGATCCCCCAAGCTCCCAAAGGCCCCACAACCATGGCTCCAATAAACATCGGAACCGTTGTCCCAGCAATAACCCCCATGGTCAGGATGGCACCAACCACCCCACCCCGTTGGCCATAAAGATTAAAACCTCCGGTATAACCAATTAAAAGTGGCAAAAGATAAGTAATCATTGGACCAACAATGGTTGCAAAAGACTCATTCGGCAACCAGCCGGTTTCAATAAATAAGGAAGTTAGCACCCCCCAAGCAATAAAAGCACCTATATTGGGCATGACCATATTGGATAAGGTTGTCCCTAACTTCTGCAGACGGACTCGAAATGATTGAGCTTCCATTATACGACCTCCTATCGTTGATTTCTATCTTTAGTATAGCGACAAAAAATGCGACCGAAAACTCAAATCTTGTCACACTTTTTATGACAGAAGAGGAGGAGTCATAAGCGTATCTCTAAGCTGAAACACCGAGAACTAGAAAAGCAATTCAAAAAAAGCCAGCACGAAGCCGACTTTCTCCACTTATCAACGTTTGTAAACTTCTTTCCTATGGCCGACTTCAAGAGCCAAGACTACGAGTTCATCATCTATAATGTCGCAGATCACACGATAATTACCAATTCTGTAACGCCATAGCCCTTTTAAATCCCCTACTAGAGCTTTACCATGTTGTCTAGGATTCGCTAACCCATCCAACTTATTCTTCATATCCTTGGCTAACATGAAACCGACATGTTTATCCATCTTTTTCAGTTGCTTCAAGACGTCATCACTAAGAACTAGTCTATAAACCATCTTCTAGCTCCTTTATAACATCATCTATCGCATGAGTAACCGGATTCTTTTTAAAGCTTTCATAAGCTTTCAAGCCCACTTCGTAGTCTAGCTGATCTTCTATCTGCTCAATTAAGGCACTTTTGAAAAGTTCAGATAAACTTTTTCCTGTATGAGTTGCATAATTCTTGAATAATTCATCCTCTGCCTTATTTAATCTTAAGGATACCACTGTCATAGTTCCACCCCCTTTATGTATTACATTGTAATACATAAAGGGGGTGCTGTCAACTCCATAAAGGTGTACTTTTATCAACGTTTGTAAACTTCTTTCCTATGACCGACTTCAAGGGCCAAGACTACAAGTTCATCGTCTATAATGTCACAAATTACAGGATAATTGCCAGTTCTGTAACGCTATAGCCCTTTTAGATCCTCTATTTTTGAAGCAATTTTTCTTTGACCAAATAGTCATGGGCAACACTAGCGGCTGTTTTCCCTTCTACATCAACCTGATAGTTCATTTCTGACATCTGACTAGCAGTTATTTTTCCAGCTAGTTGATTCAGAATCCCTTCCAGTTCTGGGTGTTTTTCCAACAAGTCTGCCCGCATTAAAGGGGCTCCTTGATAGGGTGGGAAGAGTTGGCGATCATCCTCCAGTACAAAGAGGTTGTATTGTTTAAGTTGACTGTCTGTCGAGTAGGCATCAATCAGATTGACGGCTCCTGTCTGGATGGCCTGATAGCGCAGTGATGGCTCCATGGTGTTGACCTTGAAGTTTAGGCCGTAGACTTTTTCGAGGCCAAGATAGCCGTCAGGGCGGTCATTAAATTCCAGCGAAAAGCCCGCTTGCAGTTGGGATTGGATCTTGGCTAAGTCTGAAATCTTCGCCAGTTGGTGTTTCTTGGCAAAAGTTTGTGAGACTGCCAAGGCATAGGTGTTCTGATACTCCATCGGCTTCAGAGGCTGGGACAAAAGTCTAGCCTCTCTCTTTATGATTAGCAAAATACCTTTGACGCAGTAGTTGATTGGGTCTAACAGCATTGTATGCTGTTAGAGAGTACCAAATCTTGTTTGCGAAGCAAACTCCAATCGTTCGCTTGATAGCGAACATTTCATGTTCGTCCATATCATAGGCTCAGCGAGTCAATTCCTGACTCGCTGAGAGGACTCCGAACCCGGCCTAATCAACCTTGCGGGGGTGGGACTACGAACTAATTTTGAAAAAAATTAGTTCTGTCCCACTCCCTTGGCAATCCCTCTTCGTGCAGCTTCATAGACGGCTGCTGGGTCATGTAATAGCCAGTCTCCTTGGGGTAGTTCAGAATCCAAAGTAAGATCTGAAGCTAATTCCAGTGAAGGTCATACTTTCTGGCGAAGCGCTCATACAGAACCGTCTGTTCATACATCATGCGGACATAAGTTTTAAACTCCATAGAACTCCTCCCTCTCAGCCCTTGCTTTAATAAGTTCAGTATAGAGCAAAGTCTTTTATAGTCAATTTTTTTGACTATTTTTAAACAAGAAGAAAAGCAGCCTTTTTTACAGGCTACTTTTCTTATAAATCTAAACATGACTCGCAATTAGTGATAAGTCACCATCAAAAGTCCAATCTTTAACGTTATTAGGCAGGATAAAATGATCGCCCTTTTGCAAGGAATAGGTCTGACCATCTACAGCCAAGCTCCCTTGGCCCTCGAGAACACTCACGAGATAGTAATCCGCTTGCTGGTGGAAGGAAACCGGCCCTACCAAATCCCATTTATAGACCACAAAAAAGTCATTGGCAACCAATAGGGTCGATGTAAGATTCCCTAGCTGCAGAGAGGCCGGCCGGCTATTAGCCGGTTGGCCAATCGTTGAAACTGCAACCGATTGGTCAATATGCAGCTCCCGACGATTGCCCTGCTCATCAATCCGTTCAAAATCATACACACGATAGGTCACGTCACTGGACTGCTGGGTTTCTAAAATCATAATCCCCGCACCAATCGCATGAACCGTACCACTCGGCACATAAAAGAAATCTCCCACTTTCACAGGCACCTTGGTCAACAATTGCTCCCAGTTTTGCGACTCAATTTGTTGGCAAAGCTCCTCCTTAGATTGAGCCTCATGGCCATAAATAATCTCGGCACCTGGTTCAGCATCAAGCACATACCAACATTCTGTTTTTCCAAGACTATTTTCATGAGCTAAACCATACTGATCATCCGGATGAACCTGAACACTCAACCAATCATTAGCATCTAAAATTTTCGTAAGCAAGGGGAACACAGGCTCCGGACGATTCCCAAACAAATCCCGATGCTCTGCATACAAGTCATCAAGCTTCTGGCCTTGATAAACACCGTTTTTTACAGTCGACACCCCATGCGGATGGGCTGAAATAGCCCAATATTCTCCAACCTTGTCACTTGGAAGCTCATATCCAAAAACATCCTGTAATTTGCGGCCACCCCAGATTTTTTCCTGCATCACCGATTCTAAAAATAATGGTTCTGACATTGCTTGTCCTCCTATCTATTCTTTCACAACTGTAAAATCATCTCTCACACTAATACTATCACAAAAAGAAAAACATGACACGGTTTCTCAGATGGGTTGAGGGTAAACTTTAAAGAAATCTTTCAAATCCCTAACTTCAAAAAGTAGATTAGAGTAACCTTAAACCCTATACCATCAAAAACAAGCAACTTACCCAGCTCTCTCTGAGATAGCTGGTTTTTTACAAAGATACTTAAAGGAAAGTTGAGACATCCCAAAGTTAGACATCAAAAAAGAGAGAACCTTTCACAGTTCTCTCTTTTTGGTTCTTTTGCAAGTTGTATGGAATTCCTGAAAACCGATAGTCATGGAATTTGATAATTGTAGCTTTTTAATGACTGTACCCTGGCTTCTTTCGAATTTCTATGAGATGCTTCCCCTGTGGTGGGGGACGGCAGCGACCTCTAACGAGTTCCATGCCTTAGTCGGGAACCGAAGTTTCCCGACTCCCCCCGATTCCAAGCTGGCAAGCTTGGAATCTTTTCACCACTAGGTTGCGCATTTCTTCTAATTCTTCAGAAGCCTATGATACACGCCCTCCCCTCCTTAGAGGGGAGGATTTTTAGATAGAGTGGACAGCAGGAGATTGCATCCAGTAAACTCTGGCAAATAAATGCTCATGTTTCCGATAGCCGAAAGCAGAGCGCTTCAGAAGCTTAATTTTATTATTAGTTCCTTCAACGAGGCCATTATTGTAAGGCACAGAAAGGGCTAGACGGATAGATTCTTCCTTCTTTAAAAGAAAAGCTAGCTTATCACGAAAGCTTTGAGGGAGGAGCTCTGAATTTTGGCTCTCTCGAATCAAGTCAAAAAAGTAGTCCGCATTTCTTTCCTTAAAATATCCAAGTAGCAGTTGATAAAGGTTCCAAGTTTCCATCAACACAGGGCTATAATTGGCCAGTTCTAAAGCTATATCTTGTGCTGATACATAACGATTGTAAGCGTCCAATAACGAGGTATCTATCTTGAATCCCTATTATCCGATATACTAATAAAAAGATAAAAAATCGGAGGAAACAGATGCCAATCAATTTACTAGACCTAGGCCTTGTTCATCTAGTCT